>JAGWYX010000253.1 GCA_018969165.1 Verrucomicrobiota bacterium | reverse complement strand
CCGTCTCCCGCCGGACAGGGTCCACGGCCGCGAGCGCCAACTCGAACAACGAATCCCGTTGGCGCACCGGTTCGGGGGCGGGTGCCGTCTTCCGGGCAAATGGATAGGTCGGCAGACTCACCCTGCACACTGTTCCGCGCGGTTGAACAAGCTGCCAGTTCACCTCCAGACCCTTGACATAAATGGCCGCTAACGCGGTGAACTTGCGCCGCCGGACGGCAGGCTCCCACGCCGGGTTCGCCGCCAATTCCTCGTGAAGCCGTGCCGACAATTCCGCGAGCACCGCCCGGTCCTCCAAACTCGGCTCGGCACCGTTTCCTTCCAGCGTGTTTTCCGGCCGACGCCCGGCGGTCATCGCCTCGAGCAACTGCCCCAGGTCCTCCACCGATTCGGCCACGGCCGCGGCGCGAAATGCGAAGTGGCTCCGACCGAGGTTCAGCGTGCCGGCGATGCTGTCCAGACTTGCCTCCCTCCTCTCCCGGCCAAGCCACGCCGCCAATCGGCCCGTCAACCGCTCCAGCGCGTCCTTCGTCTTCGCCGACCAAGCGACCAGGACCGGTCGCGGGCCCTCCAGTCCACTCGGTTGCCCCGCCGGGAGATACTCTTCAACGACCAGATGCGCGTTGGTTCCGCTGTAGCCAAAGGAACTGACCGCCGCGCGGCGAGGGCTCGTCTCCGGTCGCGGCCAAGGCAAAACCTCGCGCGGCAGAACAAACGGTCCATCTTCGAACCGGATGTGGCCGTTTCCTGATTCACAGTGGATGAGCGGCGGGATCTCCCCGTGTCGCATGGCCAGCAACACCTTGATTAAGCCCAGGACCCCGGCCGCCGCGGTCGTGTGCCCGATATTGGCCTTCAGCGAGCCGATCGCACAGAACGCCTTGCGGCCCGTGAACGCGCGAAACGCCTCGGTCAACGCGTGGATTTCCACCGGGTCGCCGAGTTTGGTCCCGGTCCCGTGCGCCTCGACGCACTGGAACGTCTCGGGCGACACACCCGCCCGGCGATACACCGCCTGCTCGAGCGCGCTTTGGGCCGAGAAACTCGGAACCGTGATACCGGCCGTCCGCCCGTCCTGGTTGGTCCCGATGGCGCGGATGATCCCATAGATCCTGTCTCCGTCCCGCTCGGCGTCCGAAAGGCGTTTGCCAATGACCACCCCCACACCTTCACCACACACGATCCCATCCGCACCGTCGTCAAATGGACGACACCGACCCGTGGGCGAAAGCATCTTGGCCCGCGACATCAGGACGTAAGCCGCCGGGTCCGTGTACAGCGTGATGCCGCCCACGATGGCCAGATCCACCGAGCCGCCCAGAAGCTTCTCGCAGGCCAGTTCCAGGGCAACGAGCGAGGACGAGCAGGCGGTGTTGACCGTCAATGCCGGCCCTTTCAAATCGAGGTAATGGGCCATCCGCGCCGCCAGAATCGAAGGCTCATGCCCGAGCATCGCGAAATGGGACAGATCGTTTCGCGGGACGATTTCGGTGCTCATCGCGCCGATGAACGTGCCGCACGTGCGGCTCGCCATCGCTTCCTCCGAATACCCCGCGTCCTGAATCGCCTTGTAAATCTCTTCCAGCAGCAAGCGGTGCTCCGGATGCATGCTCGCCGCTTCGGCCGGCGATATCCGGAAGAACGCGTTGTCAAACGAGTCGAGGTCTGCCAGGAACCCACCCCACTTGCTCACGCTCAAGTTGGGTTCGCCCTCCGGCCCCGGCGCCTCGAACGCCTCCCGCCAGCCCGGCCGGACAATCTCCCGGACCTCGTCCCTCCCTTCCCGCACCAACCGCCAGAAGGCATCCAAATCGTCCGCGCCCGCGCAGCGGCAGGCCATGCCGATGATGGCGATCGGCTCCTCGATCGTGTCGGGCTCGATGATCCCTCGGCGGGCGTTCGCATCCGGAGACGGCGTTGGCTCCTGCTTCGCTGCCATGACCGCCGCCGGGGCCGGGGCCCTCCACGACTCCGCTTCGCTCGGCGACGCCGCCAGGAGCCGCGGTTGAATCTGCCGGGCCAGGGTCTCGATCGTGTCACAGTCGAAGAGCAAGCTCGTCGGGAACGTCGTATTGAAACGGCAATTAATCGCCTCCAGAAGCTCGACCGCGTTCAGGGACGACACGCCCAAACGAACCATCCCCGGCAACGGCTTCAAGTCCCCGGCCGATAGCCCCAAAGTCCGGGTGAAAATCTCGTCCAACACCGCGCGCACCGAGGCCAGATCAGGTCGCCGAGCCTCGCTCGGAGCGACCGCCCCGGAGCCGATTCCCTGCCGCGCCCGGGCGTACGGCTGTTTGGCGCGGAACTTGCCCAGGTTCCATTCACGGAGCTGGTCTTCGGTGCGGCCACGAGTGTCGCGGCAAATCCGCATCAGGCAGTAGCTCGTCCAACCGCGCGCCAGCGCAATCGACGCGTTGGCCCAGGCGCGAAACGACTTCGCCACAATCTCCGGCTGGCCGGCGAGGTTCCGTTCCAGCTCCTCGTCGGCCATGAAATTGCCAATCTCACGGCTCACGTCGGTCAGCGACTCGATCGCCAACCCGCGGCCGGAGAGAAGCTCGATCCATTCGGCCTCGGTCGAGATAGCGCTGTCGATGGCCGGATCCACGATGGCGCCGCGCAAATTGGCCACAAAATCGCTGAGCAACAAGACGCCGCCGCCGGCCAGGCTCCGGGCAATGTTGTCGAATATTCCCGGCTTGTTCCGGATGTGGCAGAGGACCTCGATGCCGAGGATCACGTCGTATCTTCCGGGAAACGCGGCCGCCGCGCTGTCGCCCAAAAACACCCGCACGCGCCCGTCCAACCCCGCAGCGGCAATGCGCCCATGCACCAACCGATGCTGCTCCTCGGAGATGGTAAAACCATCCGCCCGGAGCCCGGGATGCTGGGCCGCGAATCTCAACAAATCCGTGCCATGACCGCATCCAATGTCCAGGAGCGCCGCGGCGCCCGAAAAATCAACGCCGGCAAACAGCGCCTCGCGCATTTCCCTTTGCCGCGCCAGGACATATTCAGCCTCCTCGTGGTGGGCGTCCGGATTCAGGGCCACGCGGGTCCACGAAAACCCCGGCCGACGCTCGGGGAAGGGCGCGAAGGTGAGATAGACTTCCTGCGCCGGCAGGCCCGCCGCGCTCACGCCAATCCCGCGCTGAATGGCTTGGTCGTAGTAAGCCGACGCCGGACTCGAGGCTCGCTCCCGCTCGCGCGGCTCCATCCAGCACCGCCGCAAATCAAAGACGTAACCCGGTAGGGCCACGCGTCGGGGGGACCGGCCCGGGTTAGGCGCCGGCCACGACACGCTCGCGCCGCGAAGCCATTCGCGGGCAAGCCGCGCGCTTTCACTTTCGCCTTCGGGCGGAGCCACCGCCTCCCCCGACGCCAGCGCGCCAAGCTGCCGGAGCCAATCGCCGCGGGAATTGGCCACAAAAGCCGCCCGCTCCCGAAAGGCCTCCCGGGCCACCCGAAGCGTATGCGCCACGTCCGACAAAGATTCGGTCGGATGACGCTCGAGCCATTCCTTCAACCGGGCCGCCTGGTGCCGCAGCGACGCGAGCGTGGCCGCCGACAGGACCACCAACTCCTCGCCGCCGTCCGCCTCCGGCGGAACCGGCGCGGGCCTGAATTCCTCAATCAGCAAATGAGCGTTAACGCCTCCGAATCCGTAGGAATGGAGTGCGGCACGGCGTGGCAACGCCACACCGTCCGCTCCGCGGCGCGGCGTCCAACTCTCCGCCGCGCGCACCAGGCGAAACGGAGTGCCCTCGAGCCGCAGATGCGGATTGAGCGCCTGCAAGCCGCGGATGCCGGGAATCTCGCCGTAACGCAGCGCGCCGAGGATTCGAAACAGCGCCGCAAAGGCCGAGGCGCCCTCGAGATGGCCGAGGTCGGGTTTGAGGGTCGAGACGGCGCACGAGCCTGGCTTGGCGTCGGGCGCGAGTTGGGCGAACGCTTCCAGGTAGGCATCGATTTCAATGGCGTCACCCAACTCGCTGCCGGTGGCCTGGGCCTCGATGTAGGAGACGGTGCGCGGATCGATCCCGGCCTCCCGGTAACATCCGCGGATCACCGCCGCCTGCGCCTCGCGATCCGGCGCGGTCAACGACACCCCGCGGCCGTTGTGGTTGACGGCGCTGCCCAGAATCACCGCCCGGATCGGATCCCCCGCTTGCACGGCTCGGTCGAGCGGCTTGAGCACCACCACCCCGACTCCCTCGCCGCGCACGTATCCACTCGCCCCGGCGCCAAACGATTTGACCTCGGTCGATCCGCAAACCATCCCCATCCGCGTCAAGACTTCAAAACCGTCCGGCCGCAGCATCAGGTTCGACGCGCACACCACGGCCGCCTCCGCCTCACCGTGGCGCAACGCCTGGATCGCCCGGTGGATGGCCACCGCGCCGCTCGAACAGGCCGTGTTCACCAGCTCGCTCGGCCCGCGAAAGTCGAAGTAATTTGAAATCCGGTTGGCGAGCAATGCCAGGTGTTGGCCCAACACCGCGTAAGCCGCGTCGTCGGCCCCGACTCCGGATACGGACTGGTATTCACTCCGTTCAGCAGCCACGAACACCGCCGTCCGGCTCCCCGCCAGTGCCCCGGGACGATAGCCCGCGTCCTCGAGCGCCTGCCAAACCAACATCAACAGCAGCCGCTGCTGCGGGTCCATCATCGCTGCTTCCTTCGGCGAGATTCCGAAAAACAGCGGGTCGAACTGATCCACCCCATCAATGAACGCCCCCCATTTCGATCCGGCTTGTGGCGGGAGATTCCCTTCGCTCGGCACTCGCGTCAGCCAGCCGGAGCGCTCCGGCGGTAGGCCCGTGATGAAGGAGTGGCCGGATTTGAGCTTGGCCCAGAAATCGTCCAGGTCCCGGCTTTGCGGCATCCGGCCGGCGCACCCGATGATCGCCACCCGTGACTGGATCGGATGCCGACTCCGGATAGCCTCCACCGCCGGCCGCGTCGGCGTCGGTGCCGGTTCGACGGCAATCAATTCCGGCGTCCGTTCAGCAGGTGCGGCACCGGCGAAGTAGCGGCTCATCGCCGCCCCCCTTTGCTCGACCAGAAAACGGGCCAGCTTGGACACCGTCGAGCTACCGAAGAAAACCGCCGGTGTCAGGTCGAGTCCATAAGCGCGATTCAGCACCCGCGCAAATTCGGCCAACCGCATCGAATCAAAACCGAATGCGGACAAGTTCTCGTCCGGGTCAACTCGCTCCGGCTCGAGCTTCAAAAGCTCCTGGATGCGCCGCTTCAAGTCTGCCTCGACGCGCCGGTACAATTCATCGCCCGCGGGCTGGGCCCCCGACCGGGCACGGCCCAGGAATTGTTTGATCCGGGTCTCGTCGCCGCAGAGGACGAGCGCGTGGTCCAGGTTCCCTCCCAGCAACTCCTCGAGCAACGGCAACGCTTCCTGCGCTTCCAACAGTCGCTGACCGCTCGACGCCAGATACAGCCGGGCGGCCTCCGGGTCGCGCAGCCCCATGCCGCCCTCGCGCCACAACGGCCACAGCAGGGCCAGGCTGTGACCGTGCCGGGCGCCCGCCCGCACCAGGCGGTTGCGCCGCGCGCACCACGTCATTTGAAACCGGTTGCCGACCGAATAGTCGCAGCCGCCCAAGTCCCCTAACACCGCCGAAGAGGACGAAAACGTGCAGAAGAAATCGAGCGGCTCCGCGGCGGTCAACTCGTCCAGCAACCGCGTTCCCTCGATCTTCGGCCGCAACGTCCGGGCAAAATCCTCCCATTCCTTGTCCGCCAACATCCGCTCACTCTCCAGACCGGCGAGATGAAAAACTCCGTTGAGGGGCCCCCATTCGACCCGCAGCCGCGCCAGGCAATCGGCCAAGCCGTCCGCGTCGGCGACATCGGCCTGCTCGTAGCGCGCACCGGCGCCGAGCGCCTGCAACTCCTGGAGAAACGTTTCCCTGTGGGCGTCGAGCGGGGAACGCCCGAGCAGGATCAACCGCGCGCGGTAACGCCGAGCCAAATGGCTCGACAGGAGCCGTCCCAATCCTCCCAGCCCCCCGGTGATCAAATAGACCCCGCCTTCGCGCAGTCGCGACTTGCCGTGACTGTCCGCTCGGTGGCCAACGATCTGGAGCAAATGGCGGACACCGCCCCGGTGAAGCGAACTCCCGGCCGGAGCATCGAGTTCGCCCAGGAGCGAGCCGATGCGCTCGGACAAAGGCGCGTTCGGCTCGACGAAAACGCAATTCAACGAAGCCCCGGGAACGGCCATGGCAATCGAGCGTTCA
>JAGWYX010000252.1 GCA_018969165.1 Verrucomicrobiota bacterium | reverse complement strand
AACAACGAATCCGACCTCCATCAATTGACGTCCGGTGAACTTGCGCCGCGGTTGGCGGCCGTCCACGTCACTGACGGTGTACCGGCCGGCGGCCTCGAGCCCGCGCAACTTCAGACACGCGCTCGTGTAAAAACTCTTGTCCCGCCGGAAGACTTGCACCATGCCTTCGCCGGCCTCGGGCCGGTCGAACTGCCAGCCGATCCACGCCGTCGCGTCGCGTGTCCACGGCGTCAGCGGATAGAAGTCGCCATAATAATTCGGCGCGACCTGACGCCACTCGGCGACGAGCCGCCGCAATGCGGCGTAGTCGAGGTCCTTGACGCGGACGTCGATGCCGCAGCCGAGGCTGGGGGCGGTATTGCTCCAAAAGGCGTAGGGCTCGACCGGAGTTCGGCCGCTGCCGTAATAGGGCGCATTGCGTGTGGCGACCGTGCCGGTGCCCTGGAAGGGCAGCCACATCGAGATGCCGTAGGTCATGCACTGGTGGCCGATGGGTTCGTAGGCGTAATCGCTGCGCCAGAGCGGCACGGCCCGGCGCATGGTCTCGAGATCGTTCCGCCGGCCGCCCGAGGCGCATGAGTCAATCAGCATGTTCGGGTGTCGGCGGCGCAGTTCGTCCCAGTAGGCCAGGTAACCAGTGACGTGCTTGATTTCGGTGATGCCCTGGCGATCGGGGGCGTCGTGGCCACGCCAAAAGCTGAGCGGGTCCATGTTGAAGTCCTGCCGATAGAGGTCGATGCCCTGCTCCGTGAGCAACTCGTCCACATGCTCGGTCAACCAGTGCCGCGCCTCATCGTTGCCGAGGTCGAGCAGGCCGCCCTTGGCCCCACCCAGAATCCACTCCGGGTGATGCTCGCTGAGCCAGGTGCCGGCCGCGACCCGCTCGGGCTCGAACCAGACGAGGATTTTGACGCCGTGCTGATGCGCAAAATCGGAGATTGGCCGGAAGCCGAGTGGGAAGCGGTTGGTGTCGATCTCCCAGGTGCCGACGCGCGGCCAACCGCTCCCGTAATTGACGTACCACCCGGCGTCCATCCACCAGTAATCCAGTTTGATCCCTTCCTCCAGATAACGCCGGATGAACATGATCTCCTTCTGCTCGTCGGCCTTGATCATCTCGTCGTATTGGCGCGAACTCGACGCCAGGAACTGCGGTTGCGGCAGGCGCCCGCCCGGGTGCGGCATCGCATGGGCCATCATCCAGCGCCGCCAGAGGTTCTGCGCGCGGATCCAGTCCCCCTGCCAGAATTGCAGCACCATCAACGGGCTGCGGACCTCCTCGCCCGGCAGCAATTTGAAATGGGTCAATTCCTGCCCGGCGCGAATCGTCAAACCGCGGCCGGAGTCCCGGGTGAATCCGGCCGCCCATTGACCGGGCCAACCCACCACGACGATCAATCCACTGCCGCCCCAATCGAGGTTGAAATACGACAGGTCGGAGTTGGTGGGGCGCCCGCCGGCGGCGCTGATCCGCTTGGTCGCGTTCGGACCCAGCTTTGTTTCCAACGGGCCATAGTCATTGCCGTTGGCTGGCGAGCCGACGTTGTGACGCAGCAGAAACTCGCCTTTCTCATCGCGCTCGAGCTTGAGGTCCAGCGCCTGGATGCGCTCCAGGATCGGCGTGTCCGCCGTGCCGGTGTTCTTGAAATAAAGCGTCCACTCCAGAGTGGGAAAGTCGTGATACTCGACCGCGACGCAGCGCACCTGCAAGCCCGTCTGCGGATCGGTCCAGGTCAACGTGCGTTCGGTGGCCGCGCGCCGACGCTCCGGCGTGGACCGCGCGCCCCCTGCTTCCAGGTTGATGCGGAAATCGGCCTTCGCAAACTCCCGCGAGGTTTGCTTGAAGCTCCAGGTCTGCAGAAACCCGGCCGACGGCTTGCCGGCATAGACAAAGGAGAAGGGCAAACCCGCCTCCGGTCCGGGGCCGCTCGCGAATCGCGCCGCGGTCCACTGGCGCGCCAGGCTCAGCTCCGCCTCCGTCGGCAGGACCGCCTGCAAGGTCCGCGCGGCAAAAAAAGCCGCCAGCAGGAACGAGGTTCGGATCAGCGTTTTCATCCGGTTATGCTGTGAGTCGTCGGGCTAGAGTCCTTGAATTGTGAAACTTGCCGTCATCAAGTCAAGTTTTTGGCTGTGTCCGAACCTGCAATTGGAGCGCGAGTCTGTGACTCGCAGCAGCTTGATTTTGAAGCGGCGGTGCTGCGGCTCATAGAGCCGCGCTCCGAAATTAGGACACTGCCAAGTTTTGGCGTCTCTTTCTGAATCGGTGTTTTTCCCCTCAAGGACTCCTTGAGCGAAGCGCGCGAAGTGCGAAGCGATTGAAGCACGGAAACCGGATTAGGCACGGGGGCACGACCCCAAGCCTGAGGCAGTAACAGCACCTCGCAGGCAACCGTAGTCCGGTTGCGCGTGGAAGCGACTTTCGGCGCCGCCGGGCGGTGGCGGCTTCCACAATCGCCGGGGCTCGGTTATCCTCCGTCCCGTGCCGCACTCAATCCGCAACCCGTCCGGCGACCAACCCGTCCGCGCCCCGGAAACCCGGTGGGACGATTGGAATTGGCTGGCGGGTCTCTGGTCGCGCCTGTGCAACGGTGCGTACACGGAAACCTCGACCACCTACTGGCTGACGCGCTTTGCTCTTCTGCGCCTGCTGGGTTTCCTTTATCTCATCGGCTTTCTGGTCCTGGCCAACCAAGGCTTGCCATTGATCGGCCGGGACGGCCTGCTGCCGGCGCAGGCGTTTCTCGATCGCGTCCAGGAGTTCTACGGCTCGCGCTTCAACGGCTTCGCACAACTTCCCAGCCTGTTCTGGCTCGACTGCTCGGACCGTTTCCTGGTGGTCGTTGCCTGGACGGGGGTGATCCTTTCCGGGATCGTGATGCTCGGTTACGCCAACGCCATCCTGCTGACCGTTTTGTGGGCGCTCTACCTCTCCGTGGTTCATATCGGTCAGGACTGGTATGCCTACGGCTGGGAGATACAATTGCTGGAGACCGGTTTCCTGGCAATCTTCCTCTGCCCGCTACTGGACGCCCGACCCTTTCCGCGGCGCCCTCCGCCGACGGCGGTCATCTGGCTGTTTCGCTGGCTGGGTTTTCGCATCATGATCGGGGCGGGCTTGATCAAGCTGCGCGGGGACCCTTGCTGGCGGGACCTGACTTGTCTCTACTACCATTACGAGACTCAACCGATCCCAAATCCGCTGAGCCGGTACCTCTTCTTCCTGCCGCACTGGTTCCACAAGCTCGGCGTCTTGTGGAACCACTTCATCGAGTTGGTGGCGCCATGGTTCTCCTTTGGTCCCCGTGTGGCTCGCCACCTGGCGGGTCTGCTGCTAATCTCGTTCCAGGTCATCCTGATCCTGAGCGGCAACTTGTCCTTTCTCAATTGGCTGACGATGGTGCCGTTTCTGGCCTGCCTGGATGATTCGCTCTGGCGTCGCGTCCTGCCCCGGCGTCTCACCGAGCGCGCGGTGAGGGCCGCGGCCACTGCTCGGCCAGCGCGCGCGCAATCAACCGTCGTGACGGGCCTCGTCTTGTTGGTCGGCTACCTGAGCCTCTCGCCGGTGCTGAATCTCCTGTCGCCGCGCCAGGCCATGAACACGTCGTTCGGCCGGCTGCACCTGGTCAACACGTACGGCGCCTTCGGCAGCGTCGGCCGGGAGCGGCACGAGATCGTCTTCGAAGGCACAAGCGATTCACTCCTCACCGCGGACACGCCCTGGAAGGAATATGAATTCAAGTGCAAGCCGAGCAATCCGCACCGCCGGCCCTGCATCATCTCGCCGTATCATTATCGGCTCGATTGGCAAGTCTGGTTTGCCGCGATGGCCACCCCGGAGGATTACCCCTGGACGCTGCACTTTGTCTGGAAGCTGCTGCACAATGACCGGGGCACTTTGAGCCTGCTGGCCAACAACCCGTTCCCCGATCGACCTCCGCGCTACATCCGCGCGGTGCTCTACCGCTACCAATTCGCCCCGCTTCACAACCCGGCCGGTGACTGGTGGACCCGCGCCCGGCTTGGTCTCTGGCTGCCGCCGCTTTCCGCTGACGATCCCCGATTCCGCAAGGTCCTGGCCGCTTACGGCTGGCTGCCGGGGCGCTGATGCCGGGGCGCCGCGGCGGCATCCACCCCTCCATCTCCCGGCCTACGGAAGTGGTCCGGCATGAGGACCACCTGAAGCGAAACTCTCCTTGACCCTTGCCCGCTCCGCGGACCAATCTGGGCGAGCACGAACCGACCCATGAAACATCACGTCCTTTTCGCGCTCCTGCTCGCCCTGATTCCCAGCTTCAGTGGCGCCGCCGACGACCCGCAATCCGCCGCGCCGTTTCGGCCGCCGGCCATTCCACTGGTCACCCACGATCCTTACTTCAGCGTCTGGTCGATGCGCGACCGGCTGACAGACGACTGGACGCGCCACTGGACCGGCACCACCCAGGCCATGTGCGGCCTGGCGCGGATCGACGGCAAATCGTATCGGTTTCTGGGTCCGCAGCCGGAGGCCGCGCCGGCGATGACCCAGACCCGCATCGAGGTGTTCCCGACACGGACGGTCTATCGCTTCGAGGCCGGCGGGGTGCGCATCACGCTGACCTTTTTGTCGCCGCTGCTGCCCGAGCGGCTCGATATCCTCGCCCGGCCGGTCAGTTACTTGACCTGGGAGGTGGCATCCGTGGACTCGGCCCGGCAC
The DNA here is from genome assembly GCA_018969165.1 of Verrucomicrobiota bacterium. Taxonomy (GTDB): domain Bacteria; phylum Verrucomicrobiota; class Verrucomicrobiia; order Limisphaerales; family JAGWYX01; genus JAGWYX01. The sequence goes on along the minus strand of JAGWYX010000252.1, from coordinate 1,576 downwards.
GACGTCGCGCTCTATTTTGATTGTACGGCGGAAGGGGTGGTTAATAAGCCCACCCAAGCCGTCGTCTGGCAGCGGCAACGGGTCGGCGGCCTGGAGGTCCTCCGGTTCGGTTCAAAGGACCAGCCGATCCTCGAAAAGAAAGGCGATAACCTGCGGATCGACTGGGGTTACCTCTACCTGGCGATCCCACGCCACAACGGTGAGTCCACCCGCATCGCGAACGCGAACGCTGTCCGCGACGGCTTTGTCGCCAACGGCAAGCTGCCCGCCGACGACGACACCGACATGCCGCGGCCCGCCAACGACCGGTGGCCGGTCCTGGCGGCCGTTTTGGAGTTGGGCCCGGTCGGTCCGGCGGCGGTCTCGAGGCATCTGCTATTGGCTTACGACGATTTGTATTCCATCGAGTATTTCTACCAGAGCTTGCGGCCGTACTGGCGGCGCAAAGGGATGGACGGCGAGGGGCTTCTGCGCCGCGCGGAGCGGGACTATGCCAAGCTCATGGAGCGGTCCGCGCGTTTTGACCGCGAGCTGATGGCCGACCTGACGCGGACTGGCGGACCGGCTTACGCCCAACTGGCGGCGCTCGCCTATCGCCAGTGCCTGGCGGCACACAAACTGGTCGCCGGCCCGGGCGGCACGCCGTTCTTTTTCCCCAAAGAGAACTTCAGCAACGGTTGCATCGACACGGTGGACGTGATTTATCCGTCGTCGCCGTTCCTGCTGCTGTTCAACCCGAGGCTCCTGGAAGGCCAACTGACCCCGATCTTCGAGTATGCGCAGTCGTCGCGCTGGAAATTCCCGTTTGCGCCGCATGATCTGGGCACGTATCCCAAGGCCGACGGCCAGGTCTATGGCGGCGGCGAGCGAAACGAGCGCAATCAGATGCCGGTCGAGGAGAGCGGCAACATGCTGTTGATGGTCGCGGCTCTCGAGAAGATCGAAGGCAACGCCAGCTACGCCCGGAAATACTGGCCGTTGCTGACGAAGTGGGCGCAGTATTTGAAGGAGAAAGGACTGGACCCGGAGAACCAGCTTTGCACGGACGACTTCGCCGGGCACCTGGCGCACAACGCCAACCTGTCGCTCAAGGCCATCCTGGCCCTGGGCGGTTACTCCACCCTGTGCGAGCGGCTAGGCAAAACCGCCGAGGCGACGGACTACCGGCAGACCGCCGCCGGGATGGCCAAACGCTGGGTCGAGAAGGCCAACGACGGCGACCATTACCGGCTGGCCTTCGACAAACCCGGGACCTGGAGCCAGAAATACAATCTGGTGTGGGACCGCCTCCTGGGGTTGAACCTGTTTCCGCCGCAGGTGGCGCGCACCGAGGTCGCGTTTTACAAAACCAAGATGAACCGCTACGGCCTGCCGCTGGACAACCGCAAGGACTACACCAAGGCGGACTGGCTGGTCTGGACCGCTACCTTGACCAAATCCAGCCAGGACTTCGAGGCGTTGGTGACCCCGATTTACCGGTTCCTCAACGAGTCGCCGAGCCGCGTGCCGTTCACCGACTGGTACGACACGGTCACCGGCAAACAACGCGGGTTCCAGGCGCGTTCGGTGATCGGCG
>JAGWYX010000251.1 GCA_018969165.1 Verrucomicrobiota bacterium | reverse complement strand
GGTAAAAGACCGCGTCGGGCACCAGGGCGATGCCATAAAGGTTCTTGAGCCAGGCCTCGTCCATGCCGCGGACGATGTCCCGGGCCATGAGCGTGTAAATGTAACGGTCCGCCAGCACCATCAGCCCGGCGCGCAGGGCCGGCAGGATCGTGTTCTCGAGCTGGTCGGCGAAATCGGTGGCGTAGAACAGGCTCAGCGTCGTGCGACTCAGGACATTGCCCTGCTTGGCCTGCTCCAACTCCTCGCTCACCAGCGTCGAACGCTTCAGCCCCACCTGCACCGTCGCGTGCCCGCTGGCCTCCAGCCACTCCACCAGCCGGACGATCTGCGTCGAGCGCCCTGAACCGTCGGCCCCCTCGACGACGATCAGTTTGCCAACCAGTTTGTCCAGTTGCACGCCGGGGATGCCGTGGCCATAGAAACGTTTGGGCGTTGGCTTGGGCACCAGCACGTGCCGCTTCACCGTAGGCTTGAGCCGCAGCGTCGCCGGCCGCGCGAGCGGTGGGTTCTTTTCCGAGTTGGTCATCGCCAAAGGTCGGGTCGGGTGAGGTCAGGATTTGGAAAGGGCGAACGCGGCCAGGCCGAGCTTCGAGGCCACCAGGGCGCGCACGGCCGATTGCTGGACTTCGATCGGTTGGTTGGCGTCGATGACCAGGAAATTGAATTCCTTGCTCATGGCCAGGTATTGCTCCAACAGCCGGCCCTGGAAGATGCGAAAACTCTCATACGGATCGCTCGACAGTTTCAAATCCATGCCGGCCTCGAAATACTTCAACTCCGGGCGTCCCGCCAGGATGCGTTGCAAGGACACCTCCAGGTGGGCCTTGAAGAAGAAGATGAGGTCGGGCAACGCGGCGTAATCGTAGATGCCGCGGACCCAGTCGGGCATGCAGCCGCGCACGGTGTCACGGGCAAACGCGGTGAAGATGTAGCGGTCACACAGGACCAGGTAGCCGGCGCGCAGCAGCGGCACCAACTGCCGCTCGTAACGATCGGCGAAATCGGTGGCGTGGATCAGGCTGAAGGTGGTTGGGGTCAGCAACTCGCGTTTCTTGCCTTTGCTGGTGGCGCTCTTGACCAGGGCCGACGAGTTCCACTCGCTGAAGAAGACCTTCAGGCCCTGCAACTCCAGCCAGCGCTTGAGCAGGTAAATCTGCGTCGATTTGCCCGAGCCATCCAGGCCCTCGACGGCGATCAAGCGTCCGGGAAAATCCAGTTCCGCAAAAGTTTTGAGCATACGCCTGCCACGCGGCGGCACCGACCCTGAAAACTATTTGGGGCCAAGTCAAGTTTTTGCCGCACCCGCGTCGTCCGGCATCTTCCAACCGGCGGCTAAGCCCCGAGCCGGAACACGCCGGCGATGGCCCCCAGCGTCGTGTAGGTGGCGAACTCGATGAGCCGCCAAACGAACGGGATTTGCACCACGATGATCACCGCGATCAATCCGAACTGGCAGAAGCGCCAGTAGGCCTCGTCGCTCATGCCAACGGCGTTCTTCAGCACATGCGAGCCGTCCAGCGGCGGCACCGGCAGCAGGTTGAAAAAGCACAGGAACAAACTCAGCAGCGCCAGCCGTTGGCCCGCCGCGACCACCATCGGCCAGTCGGCGACGACTCCGATCTTCACGACCGCCAGGATGCCGATGGCCAGCAGGACGTTCATCGCCGGCCCGGCCAGGGCCACCATCGTGTCGTCGCGCCGGCGGTGCCGCAGGTTGGCGATATTCACCGGGACCGGTTTGCCCCAGCCGATGATGAATCCGGCCAGGGCCGAATTGGCGGCGCTGAGGATCACCGCCAGCAGCGGCAGGACGATGGTGCCGACCAAATCGATGTGAACCGTCGGGTTCAGGGACACGCGGCCCTGGAGCCGGGCGGTGTCGTCGCCGCATTTCCAGGCCACCCACGCGTGGGCAAACTCGTGAAAGGTGAGGATAGGCAGGAAGCAGACATAGCTGACTAACCCGTCAATCAGGATTCGTTGATCCATGCCGGGTCACGGTAACAGAAAGCCGCGCGGGGCCAAAAGAAAATCGGCGTCCCATGTTACTTTTCCGTGTCAGGCGATCCGATTGTGGCCGGGGCGGGAGAGAGAAACCCGGTCGCCCCCCGGTCTGGCACAAGGCGCGGGCATCCGGCGTGCCCGGCCGGGGTCGGTCCCGAAGTTGAGCATCGTTGTCCGCTTTCTGGAAGCGGGCCAAGGTCGGTCCTACTAAGCTGGTTCCACAAACGATGATCATGAATATGAAGTTGAATCGATTTCGCGCGCCTTGGCGCGCGGTGTGGACGGCGGCGACCCTGGCGATCGGCAGTTCGGCTCACGCGGGGTTCGTGTACAACGCCCGCGACCTGGTGCTGGGAATGCGCCAGAGCGGCGGGATTTTCGAGCTGGCGGTCGATCTCGGTCCGGTCTCGAATTTCTACACCCTGGCGCCGGGCACGACGATCCCGGTCACCAATTACTCGGCCGGCGCGCTGGGCGCGGCTTTCTCCGGGCTGGACGCCCTGGCGTGGTCGGTCTCGGCGGATGTGCGCGCGACGGGGGATACGAATTATCCGTTGCAGACGCTTTGGGTGACGCGCCCGCGCAGTGATGCCAACACGCAGACCACCCCATGGACGCGCCAGGGCCAATACGCGCAGGGCGCCGTCGGGGCCAAGATCAGCGGCCTGGGAAACGCCGCCGCCACTTACGCCGGAACGGTCCCGACCGGCACGAATAACACCACGACCTTCGTCGTCATCCCGGCGGGCAATCCTTACTCCTACAGTCCCTACATCGGCGTGGCGGGGAACTTCGCCGGGACGTTCCAGGGCAACGTCGAGCAAACCACCCCGACCGGGTTTGCGACCGGGGGCATTCCCTCGCGCGCCGATCTGTATCTCCTGATTCCGGGGAGCGGCCCGGGGGTTTACCTGGGCTACTTCGAATTGGGCACCAACGGGGTGATGAGTTACACCGCTGGCGCGTCGGCGCCGGTAGTCCCGCCGCCGACCATTACCGGGATCGCGCGCAATGGCGCCACCAACACGATTTCGTTCACCTCGGTGACCGGCGCGAGCTACCGTTTGGTGGCCACCAACACGGCGGGGTTGACCCAGCCCGTGGTCAGTTGGCCGGTCATCGGCGCGCCGGTGGCCGGCACCGGCTCGACCGTCTCGCTGAGTGACAGCAGCGCCGACGCCACCCGGTTTTATGTCATCATCGCCAACCCCTGAAGGAACTCCACCGCTCCCCAACCCGCATCCATCCCATCCCAAATCCAAGACTATGAATAGGACCCTGAAATTGTTGACGTTCACCGGACTGCTGGCGGCGACCGCCGCGCAGGCGCAGGTCAACCTGTATATCACCGGTTCCACCGCCTTCCGGCCGAACGCCTACCTGGCCATCCGCACCTTGTACGGCAGCACGCTCACGTCCCAAAACCCGCCCGACCCGGCGGGCGGCAAGAACCAGGTCACCTGGACCGGCCAGATGCCGGCCGTGTTCGGCAATCAGCAGGTGACTGTGTTTACGAGTTGGAGCGGCTCGATCTCGGGCATCCAGGCGCTCAACCAGAACTCGCAGGTGCAATTCCTGGCGTCGGCCAATCCCGGCGACACCAACTTCGTGAACGTGCAGGCGGACCTCGCTTTCTCCGACGTCTTCCAGTCGGCGTCGCCTTACCTGACGCCGGCGTTGGACGATGCGAAGGTGGCGGTACAGCCCTTCGCCTACGTCAAGAGCCTGGCCACCCCCTCCTCGGTGACCAACGTGACGATTCAACAAATGCAAGCCTTGCTCGCCAACGGGTCGATGCCCTTGTCCTATTGGAGCGGGAACACCAATGACGACAACACCCCGGTGTATCTGGTGGGCCGCGATTCCGGCTCCGGCACCCGGCAGACGGCCGAGCGCGACGCCTTGTTCGTCGGCCAGACCCTGCTCTACGCCACGACCAACGGCTGCGACTGGGTCATCATTCCCGGCTTCACCTCGACCTCGTATGTGGCCGCCACCCTCAACAGTTCCTGCGGCGCGGCCATCGGTTACGTCGGCATCGCCGACGCGGCCACCATCGCCAACGGCGCGAACATCCTCGCCTATAACGGCTACCTGCCGTTTGTCGGCCCGATCGTCAACCCCGACTGGACCCCGGTGCGCGAAGGTCTCTACAGCTTCTGGGGCTACGAACACCTCTTCCAGCGCGCGGGCGCCCCGGCCAACATCGGCAGCTTCCGCGCGGCGTTGCTCGCGGCCATTGACGCCGGGATCGCCACCTCGACCACCCACTCGGTGATCCAGGTCTCGACCATGCGCGTGAGCCGCAATGCCGACGGCGGACCGATCACGCCTAATTTCTGATCGTTCCTCAGGCGATTGGGTTGGCCGGCGCGGTCGGTGTGACCGCGCCGGCTTCTTTTTCACGGCGTTTTGACGCCACGGTCACCGGCCTGTCACCGAGCGCCGTCAGGGTGCTGGCGCTTTGACCGCCGCCAATCATCTGAGCCTCCGGGAACTGCTGCTCCGCCCCTCGAGCGAATGGCGCCCACGCCACGCCGGTTGGGTGCTGGCACGCGTGGCGGCCGGCACCGGCTATTGGCTGCGTCCGCCGCCCCCGCGCGAAGTCGGTCCCGGTGACGTGATGGTCGCCGCCCCCGGCGAGTGCGGACTGCTCAAGGTCAGCCGATTGCATCCATTGCGGTTGCACGTCTTCACCATCGAGCCCCGGTGGTTGCACGGCCTCATGTCCCTGGCCGAGCAACAGCGGCTGGAAACCGAGACCCGCAAGCCCGAGCGCTTTCCCAAAATCCTGCCCGCGACCGATCCGGTGGCACGGGCGTTCGCGGCGCTCGTCGAACGCTCGAGCGCCGACGCCTTGCCCGCCCGCCTGCGGCTCCTGGCCGTTTGGGCCGATGCCGTCGCCGGGTTACTGGCCGCACCGGAGGCCCCGGGGGCCGGGCTCGCGGGACTACGGCAACGCTTCCGGCAACTCGTCGGCGGGATGCTGTCGGTCGAACTGGTCGGCTGCGCCTTGCGCGGTTTGGCCCAGCAGCTCCATTGCAGCCAGCGTCATGTCAGCCGCCTCTTCCACCAGGAGTTCGGCGTGACCTTCCGCCAACGTCAGACCCAGGTGCGGTTGGCCCACGCGCAGCGGCTCCTCGCCGGTTCCCATGACAAGATCACCAACGTCGCCTACGACTGCGGTTACCGCCATCTCGGCTTGTTCAATACCATGTTCAAAAAACATTTCGGGATGACCCCCAGCGAGTGGCGCCGCCGCCATGCCGACCCAAAACGGCGCGATCCCGGCCGGCCTCGCCGCTCGAACCTCCTCGTCCGTCTCGGGTCGCTGCTGGTGGTGCTGGGGACGCTGCGGGGACCCATCGCTCTCGCCCAAACCAATCCCCCGACCAGCACTCGCTCCGCGGCCGTCTCGACCAACACCCCGCTCCGTTTCGCGGTGCGCCATTACGACGTCCGCGGCAACACCTTGCTCAGCCCGCGGACCATCAACCGCATCTTCGCCGGCGCCATCGGATCCGCGATTTCCCTGGACCAAATCCGTCAGGCGGCCCTGGACCTCCAGGCGGCCTATCGCGAACGCGGCTTCGTCACCGTCGCGGTGAGCCTGCCGCAGCAGCAGCTCACCAACGCCACCGTCGTCGTGCGCGTGCTCGAGGCGCCGCTGGCCGCCATCAACGTCGTCAATAATCACTATTTCAGCTCCCATAACGTGCGGCGCGCCCTCCCGAGCCTGCACACCAACCTGCTGCTCAACGCCCAGATTCTCCAGCGCGAACTCGAGCTGGCCAACGCCAATCGTGACCGGCAAATCTACCCCGTCCTCGGCCCCGGTCCGGACCCCGGCACCAGTGCGCTGACGCTGCGCGTCAAGGACCGGTTGCCGCTCCACGGCCGGCTCGAATTCAACAACCTGGCGACGCCGGAGACTCCGGATTACCGCCTGAACCTGGCCGCCGAATACGACAACCTCTGGGACCTCGAACACCACGTCGGCGTCCAATACAGCTTCTCCCCCGAGGAACTCAAGACCCCCAGCCGCTACTCGGAGAATTTCCTGGACCAGCCGATGATCGCCAATTACAGCGCCTACTACCGCCTGCCGTTGGCCGGACCCGAGTCCCTCCAGGAGCAGGTCGAAGCCGCGCCCTTGACCTTCGGTTACAGCGAAGTCACCCACCAATTCCGGCTCCCGGCGCCAAGCACCCAGCCGACCCTGACGTTCTACGGCAGCCGCTCGACCACCGATACCGGCGTCCAACTCGG
>JAGWYX010000250.1 GCA_018969165.1 Verrucomicrobiota bacterium | reverse complement strand
GTCAGCCAGAGCCTGGCTCGACAGTGCTGGCCCGGCCAGGATCCGCTGGGCAAGAGGCTGACCAGCACGGATGAATCCAAGCAGCAATTCACGGTGGTGGGAGTCGTCAAAGACCGTTTGGATTGGCGCAGGGATAAACCGGAGTTGCCCACTCTCTACGTGCCGGTCGAGCGCTCTACGCAGTCCAGCCCCATGCGAGGCTTGTTTTGGGTTCGAAGCAGCTTGACGCCGACCGCCCTTCGCGAAAGCGCAATGCATTTGGGCCAAGGCATGATGCCGCCGGCCGATTTGAAATTCCTTGTGGCGATTGACACGCAACTCTCGATTTCGACGGCCCCGCGCCGGGTTTACATGTGGCTGTTGAACGCGATGGGCGGGTTGGGCCTGCTCCTGTCAGCGCTTGGCATCTACGCGGTGACGGCTTACGCGGTTGCGCGGCGCACGCGCGAGATCGGCATTCGCATGGCGCTGGGCGCCTCCCGCGCCAGCATCGCCCGGCTCATCCTCGGACGCGGCGGACGTTTAATCCTCAACGGCATGATCCTGGGGCTCGCCGCGGCGTTTACCCTGGCGCGCTACCTCGAGAGTTTGCTCTACCAGGTGCAACCGGGGGATCCGTGGGTCTATGGCGGCGTGATCCTGGCGTTGGGCGCGGTCGCCGGCATGGCGTGTTGGTTGCCCGCCCGGCGAGCCATGCGGATCGATCCCATGACGGCGCTGCGGTATGAGTGAACCGGAACAAAAGACGCGCCGTCAAAACCGGAATTGACGGCGGCCGCTCGTTCAATTCCGGCGCGGTTTTCGGGAGCCGTTGGCTTCCAGCCGCGTGACCATCATGACGTCGACCACCTGGTAGTCGTCCGGTTGATCGTGGCGATAAACGATGAACTCGCGGCCGCTGGGCGCTAACGCAACGAAGTCCTGATGTTTCACCACAAGCTGCCCGCCGTCGGCGACGTGGATCACAAACGGGCGGAACGGCTCCGCATCCAGCATCCGCTTGATCTCGTCGACCTTCATTTAGCCGGTATGACGTTCCTCCCGCGTCGGCATGCGCCCGATTTGGCAGTCGAAGGTGCCGATCATCCGCAGGATTTCGCGGCGGGCGCGTTCACGACGTTTCTGGCCGTCAGTCAGGCCCCGCAGGTAATCCCGGACCAAACCGGTGACCGTGGTTTTGCGCTGGGCCGCGAGCACCCGGGTTGGGGCGTCGCGGAGATCGTCCACCGTCACGGGGCTGTTCTTCATGGTGTCACATTAACGGTGAAATTGTGAGGCCGTCAAGATTGCGGTTCAAGGCCACCATGCAGCATGGGAGCTGGCGAGGGACCGCCAGAGCGACCGCCAGGTTTTGGAGTGCGCCCGTCCCCTGGCGCTTTTCGGGGCGCGCGTGGCAAAGCGGCAGAGGACTGCCGCAGTCCAAAACGCTGGCGCGACGGACCCACCCCATTCCAATCCATGGTCCCCAGGCAACCGCCATCGCCAAAGGGGTCTTTCCATGAATCGGACCGTGGGTTGACTCCAACTCGCAGCGGCTTGGGACAAGCCGCGCTCCGATCGCGCGCAGTTCCTGGTCCCGCTTCATGCGCGATCGCGAAAGGGGACTTTCCTGGAACCGGGTAGCAGCGGATGTGAGTCCGCTCCATCTGACCGCCAGGAAGTTAGAGCCGACTTACGTCGGCTGCTACGGAACGGGTCGGAGGCCAAGCCTACTTGCTTCCAAGCCGGTCTGGAACGCGTTGCGCCAGCAATCGTCTGACGGTTGCCGGGTCGTGCGTCGGCGGCTGGCAGGCGGTGCCGGAGCAAACGTAGGCGGTCGGTTTACCCTGTTCGAGCGGCAAGGTCTTGGCGAAGGCCTCGACCTCGCCTGCATTGCCCAGCACGACCTGGTTCGGGTGGAAGACCGAGTGCGCCGCGCGCACCAGCGCGCGCGTCGGCGCCGCGTCGGGATCGCCGGCGACCACCACTCGGCGGGGTTCCTCCAGCCAGAAGCCGAAAGCCAGGAGGAGGTGCGGGACGGCCTGGGGCAGGCTCTCCAGGCGCTGGCCGAAACACCGCAGGCTTTGCGCCGCCTCCTGCCGGTAGTCGGCGCGATCGGTGATCGCGGCCAACCTCAGCAAGGCCAGGATCGCGACCGAGTTGCCGGAAGGTTCGGCCCCGTCGTAATCCTCCTTCACCTTCAGGATCAGGTGCGGCGCGCCGGGTGGGCTCTGCCAAAAACCGCCGCGGTCCGGATCATAGAACTTGCGGGTCATCTGGTCCGCCAACGCGATTGCGAACTCCAAGTGCTGCGGCTCCAGTGTCGCCTCGTAGAGGTCGAGTACGCCGTCGAGCAGAAACGCGTAGGCGTCGAGCAGTTGGACGGAATCGCGCTCGCCGTCGCGCCAACGGCTGTAGAGGGTTTGGGTTTTCGGGTCCCAGAGTTTGGCCTGGAGAAAGGCGAGGTTCCGTTCGGCCGCCTGGTGATACGACTCATCCCCCAGCACCGCGGAGGCCCGGGCGATCGCACCCAGCATCAGGCCGTTCCAAGACGCGAGAACCTTATCGTCGAGGTGCGGCCGGACCCGTTTGGCACGGGCGGTGAACATTTTGTCCTTCGCCGATTTCAACCACACACGGTCCGACGCCGGGAGGTCCGGGTGCACGAGGCTCAGGACGTTCTGGTTCGGCAACGGGTGCGGATCGCTGTGATCGACGAAGTTCCCGACTTCGGTGACGCCGAAGTAATGGGTTGCCGCCTTGAACTCGGCGGGCGTCAGCAGGGTCGCCAGTTCCGCCCGGGTCCAACAGTAAAACTTGCCCTCCTTGCCTTCGCTATCGGCGTCTTCCGCCGAGTAAAAACCGCCCTCCGGGTGGGTCATATCGCGGAGGACATAGCGCAAGGTGTCGCGCACCACCTCGGCATAACGCGCGTCGCCGCTGACGAGGTAGGCGTCCAGGTAGAGTTGGACCAGTTGCGCGTTGTCGTAGAGCATTTTCTCGAAGTGCGGCACCAGCCAGTGGGCGTCAGTCGAGTAGCGGGCGAAGCCGCCGCCGAGTTGGTCGCAAATGCCGCCGGCGGCCATACGATCGCAAGTGTGCAACACCATCCGCACCGCGTCGGGATCGTTGGACCGGACGCCGTAGCGCAGCAGGAAGATCGGCTCACTGGGGCGCGGGAATTTCGGGGCGCCGCCGAAACCGCCATCGCGTGGATCGTATTCGGACTTGAACCGGGCGGCGGCGTTCTGGAGGACGGTGGGGGAAAGGGCTTGGTCGCGTCCGGATTGCTGGTCGGCGAGGGCATGGAGGTGGCGGTGCAACTCGGCGGCCGAGCGTGCGACTTCATCTTGGCGGTGGTGCCACATCTCGGTGATGTTCTGCAGCAGGTGCAAAAACCCGGGCCGGCCGTAACGGTTGTCGGGCGGAAAATAGGTGCCGCCATAGAAAGGTTTGAGGTCCGGCGTGAGGAAGACATTGAGCGGCCAGCCGCCTTCGCCGGTCATGGCCTGCACGGCGGTCATGTAGATTTGATCCACATCGGGTCGTTCTTCGCGGTCCACTTTGATGCTCACGAAGTGCTGGTTGAGATACTCGGCAACGGTTTGGTTCTCGAAGGATTCCCGTTCCATGACGTGGCACCAGTGACAGGTCGAGTAACCGATGCTCAGGAAGATCGGTTTGTTTTCCGCGCGCGCCTTGGCGAAGGCCTCGTCGCCCCAGGCGAACCAGTCCACCGGATTGTGGGCGTGCTGGAGGAGGTAAGGCGATTTTTCGCGCGCCAGCCGGTTGGTGTGGTGGGCGGACGGCGACGGTAGAGGTGGAGTCATAAGTTGCGCCGCCGCGACGGGAACGGGCGACGGGTTCAGGACGACCCCGAGGAGGAGCGTCGCGAACATGAGGTGGCGTTCCGGGACTGCGGACACGCTTGAGCATAGCCGCCGCCGGCGGATTGGCAAGTGGGCCCGGCGGAGGCCCGAAGGTCGAAGTTCGAATTCCGCATTCCGAGGTCCGAAGTGCCAAGCGTGTGTTTGAGCAATGCGGAGCGCGGCTGTGTCGTCCTCGACCAGCCGCAGCGCGTCCTGAGTTTCCGGTACGTTTTACTTAGCCGCCGCGCTGCGGCTGGTCTTCGACACAGCCGCGCTCCATGTTTAGAACGCCGTCCAAGGGAATCCGAGGCTTGGGACCCGCGATCTTTTCCATCGTCACCTTGACCGGGAATGGCATAGGTTAACGGCATGCTGTCGGAGAAACCGTGGCGGACCGACGCCGTGCTGCGTCTGTGCGGGGCGCTGCTGGTCAGCGTGGCCTTGGGCGCGCTGGTCAGCGCGGCGCTTCGCCGGTACTTCAGCACCGCCGGGGCCGACACGCTCAACTTCTGCCACTTCATCATTAGCAACATTAGTTTTCACGGCGCCGCTTTGTGGCTGGTGAGCATCTTCCTGCGCGAACACCAGGTGGACTGGCGGGCAGCCTTCGGTTTCACCGGGGCGCGGTGGCCCCGGACGATCGGCCTGGCGGCGGCCGCGGTGTTGGTGACGCTGCCGGCGTCCTGGGCGTTGAACTTGACCTCGGCATGGGTGATGACCCAGTTTCACCTCGAGCCGATTGCGCAGCAGGCCGTCCAGACCCTCCAGACCACCGAGTCGCCCAAGGACCGCATTTATTTCGGGGTGATCGCCATCCTGGTGGCCCCGGCGGTCGAGGAGCTGCTGTTCCGGGGCATCCTGTATCCGCTGGTGAAACAGCGCGGGCACCCGCATCTGGCGCTGTGGGGCACGGCGTGCCTGTTTGCCGCCACGCATAACAACCTCATGACCTTCGTGCCGCTGACCTTCCTGGCCCTGGTGCTGACGTGGCTTTACGAAAAAACGGATAATCTGACCACCCCGATCGCCGCCCACGCCCTGTTCAACACCGCCAACTACGTCTGGCTGCTCAACGCCGACAGTATCAGTCGACTCATTGAACGGATATGCCGCGCCGGATGAACGAATTCACCCTGATTGAGCGCCTCACGCACGGCGTGCCGACCAATGCCGCCGTCGTCGTTGGCCCCGGCGACGATTGCGCGGTGCTCGACTTCGGCTTCGCCGACCGTTGGTTATTGCTCAAGACCGACGCGGTGGTCGAGGGCATTCATTACTCCGAGGCGACCCCGCCCGAGCGGGTGGGACACAAAGCCCTGGCACGTTGCCTGAGCGACATCGCGGCCATGGCGGGGACGCCGGTCGCCGCGCTGGTCACGCTGGCGTTGCCACCGCACTTCGATCCCGGCTACCTCAGCGACGTGTATGCCGGGATCAACGCCCTGGCCCGGCGCCACGCGGTGGCCGTCGTCGGCGGCGAAACCACCACCAACCCGGACCGCACCCTGATTTCCGTTTGCTTGGTCGGCACGGCGTTGAAAGACAAATGCCCGTTGCGCTCCGCCGCCCGGCCGGGTGATGCCGTGTTCGTGACCGGGGAACTGGGCGGCTCGCTGGCTGGCCGTCATCTGGAGTTCGAGCCGCGTCTCGTGGAGGCGCGGTGGCTGGTGGAGCGCTTTTCCATTCACGCCATGATCGATCTGAGCGACGGTCTGGCGAGCGACCTGCGACAGGTGCTCGAGGCCAGCCGCGTGGGGGCCGAGCTGCTGGCCAGTGCCATCCCGATCAGCCCGGCCGCCAAAAGGGCCGCGCGGGGCGCCAATTCCGCCAAGGCGCCGCTGACCGCCGCGCTGACCGAAGGCGAGGACTTCGAGTTGTTGTTCACTCTCCCCAGCCGGGACGCCGTGCCGCTGGCGGATGCGTGGAAACAGCAGCACCCGGCTCTCAAGCTCAGTTGCATCGGCCGGATCACCGCCGAGCCGGGCATGAACCTCCGGACGCGGGAGGGCCTTCGCCCCGTCACCGAGCATGGTTACATTCATTTCGAAAAGTCCCGAAGCCACCACCGGGCTGGGTGAAACCTGGGGTCGCGCGGCCCAGCCCGGTTGGGTGATCGGACTCAGCGGCGAACTCGGCGCGGGCAAGACCCAACTGGTCAAGGGCATCGCCCGCGGCCTGAACGTGACGACTCGCGTGCATTCGCCCACCTTCGCCCTCGTCAATGAATACCGGGACGGCCGCCTGCCCCTGTTTCACCTGGACCTGTACCGCCTCGAAACCGACGCGCAAATCCAGGCGGCTGGCCTTGATGAATTCCTGTCCCCAGCCGGCGTCGCGGTGATCGAGTGGGCCGAACGCTGGACGGACCTGACGGCCAAACGCTACCGTCGGGTCGTGCTCAGGTGGATTTGCGAATATGAACGTTTG
>JAGWYX010000249.1 GCA_018969165.1 Verrucomicrobiota bacterium | reverse complement strand
GTTACGGAATGGTGCCGCACCGCTCCGACACAGGAATGGCCCTGCCAATCACGGAGCGCGCGCCATCCGTGGCCGCTCCGGAGCATTCCACGTTTTCCGGCCTCAGCGAATTCCTGCGTCGCTGGGAGGTGAACGACTTGCTGTTCTCCGTTGTGTATGAAAATGTCGCGCCACGCAGCGAGGAAGGCGGCAGCCGCGAGCCATGGTATTCGATCCTGTCGAGCGTAGCACGAACGCGCCTCAACTCGATGTTGAAGCGGATGGCCGGCGTTTTTGGGTTGAGATTCTCGGCGACGCGCCTCGCCTTCCTTTTCACGCAGGAATTGGCTGGTGCTGGGATCGTAACGCTGACCTGCTGGCTGGCCATGCGGCGTTGGCCCGAAGATGAGCGCGAGGAGTTGCTGCGGCGGGCCTTCCTCTGTTTGGCGTGGTTCTGGTATTTCAGCGCCACACAGAATCCGTGGTATTGGACCTGGGCGCTGCCGTTCGCAGTGTTCGCTTCGCGCCCGTGGCTGTTGGTGTCCGGCTTAGTTCTGATTTACTACCTGCGCTTCTGGTTTATCCATGCGTTTCCACAACCTATCCTGCCAGGCGAGCTAACGGGCCAGCGTTTTTTTGACGAAGTCGTGGTGTGGTGCGAGCACCTGCCGGTCCTGGCCGCGGTTGCTTACTTCAGTCTTCGCAAGGCGCTGTCCCAAGGGCACGTCCTCGTTAAACATGAGTTGCGCTCGTAAGCGCCCGTGTCGAATCCTGCCCGCCGACGCCTGATTCCGGGCAGCATTCAGAAATTTGTAATAAAACCCGGCTCGTCGGACTTTCAATTCATAGAGACATGGTGCGCGAAGACGAACAACCGGCAGACAGGTTTCTCGCATTGTTGCGTCCCATCGAGCGCGATCTGGAGGTGTATTGCCGGCGATTGGTCTGGAACGAACACGATTTTCGAGATGCCATTCAGAACGCCGTGATGAGGGGATTCAAGGCCTTCGATCGCTACCATGATGACACCAACTTTCGCGCCTGGATGTTCAAGATCTTGACCAACGAAACCTTTGCGCTAAATCGCAAATACGCGCGTGCCGCAAAACACGAGTTTCATCTTGATCCCGAGGAATTGGCGGTGTTGCCGGCGCCGCAAAGTGCCTCCGCCGAAACGGACTGGTTGGCTGCTCCCGGGGCTCTGCGGGAGGCGCTGGATGAATGCCTCGTGGCGGCGCTCCAGACGCTCACGGATACGGAGCGCGCCGTGCTGCTCCTGCGGGCCATTGGAGAGTTTCGATACGTCGACATCGCCGAATCGCTTGCCATTCCCTTGGGCAGTGTGATGGGCAACCTTTCGCGTGCCCGCCTGAAAATGCGGAACGCTCTGCAGCGCTCCCAATCGAGGACCGCGCCATGAAGTGCCACGAAATTCGCAACTTGGCGCTGGCTTATCTGGACTCCGAGTTGGATGCCAAGACCAGCCAGGAGATTCAACTCCACCTGCAATCATGCGGCGAGTGCGCTCAACTGTTCGAGCGGGAAGAAAAGTTTAACGAATGTCTGTCGAAAGTCCTGGGCGTTGGGCAGCCTACACCGGCACTTTGGGAAGAAATAGAATCGCGCCTGCGCCATCAACACCGGAGTGCGTGGCTCTTTCCGCGTTGGCGTGCTGTCGCCCTGGGAAGTTTTGTGGTGCTGATTCTGGCGGGATGGTTGACTGGTTTAATCGGATCGCGCTTTGGAGCATCCTCTCTCGACTTGGCTCAAGCGGTCGTGAAAGATCATCGCGAGTTTCTGCAAGGGAAAATCACACCTGAGTTCAAGGGGGCGTTGCCGGACGAGGTCGCCAAGAAACTGGGAGAGCGGCTTGATGCAGCAGCCTTCGATAAAATCCCATCTACGGGTCGCTTCCGTTCCGAGGGTGCTCGGCTTTGCCATGTCGGTGGTGTTCCTGTGGCCTGGACGTTGGGGCGCTACGACGATGTGCCAGTCTCGGTGATTGTCTTCAAAAGGAGCGAACTGGAGCATTTTCCCAAAACCGAGAGGCGGTTGGAAACCGGCGAACCGATTGTCTGCACGCGCACCGGACACTTTCAATTTGCCGTTCGGTTTGCAGGCGACCACGTAGTCTGCGCCATTGCGGATACCTCGAAACAAACGCTGGAAGACTTGGTCCGGTCAGTTTTGTGAAAGCCGGATCGCCTTTACACCAACCACTCGGTTTCCATGGTTAAAGCCGCGCTCAAAAATCCGCATGCCGTTGTCGTCTTGGCGTTGGCGATTTTTGTCATTGGCTTGACCGCCATGACCCGCATCTCGACTGATATTCTGCCTACGTTCAAGACGCCCGCCGTGCAGGTGCTCACGTTGTATCCCGGTATGCCGGCTGATGTGATGGAGCGCGATCTGACCGCGCGGCTGGAACGCTGGACAGGGCAAGCGAACGGCGTCGCGCGACAAGAATCAAAGTCCATGGTGGGCGTGAGCGTGGTTCGCGATTTTTTCCGGGAGGATATCGATCCGAACACGGCCATGTCACAGGTCAGCTCGCTGGCGATGAGTGATCTGTATTATCTGCCGCCTGGCACCATTCCTCCGATGGTGATGCCTTTCGATCCGACCGCCTCGCTCCCGCTCTGCTTGATCGGCGTGTCCAGCCCGACTTACGACGAAACCAAACTTTACGACGTAGCCTATTTTGAGTTGCGCAATCGGCTGCAAGGGCTCCCCGGCGTGATCGCTCCGGCGGTGTATGGAGGCAAGTTGCGCCGCATCCTCGCTTACGTGGACCGCGAAAAGGCGCAAGTGCGGGGACTTTCGCCGTTGGATGTGATGCGCGCCATTCAAGGCGCCAATACCATGATCCCCACGGGTGACGCCAAGTTTGGCGCGCTGGATTACCAGATAAACGCCAACGGCATGGTCGCGACCGTCGCCGACATGAACAAAATCCCCATCACGATGGGCGGCGGCCCGCCCGTGTATGTCGGTGACGTGGCGCAGGTGGAAGATTCGCACCAGATTCAACAGAACGTCGTTCACCTCAACGGCAAGCGGCAGGTCTATATCCCAATCTATCGCCAACCGGGAGCCAACACCATCGCCGTGGTGGATGGCATCAAGGCTGCGCTCAAACCCATTCTGGAACGGATTCCGGGGATCAACCTCGATGTGGTGATGGATCAATCCGTCTATGTGCGCCAGTCCATCCGCAATCTCGTGCAAGAAGCGATCGTCGGTTTCCTGCTCGCGGCAGGGATGGTTTTCTTGTTTCTCGGAAGCTATCGGCCCACGCTGATCGTAATTATCGCACTGCCGTTGGCTTGTCTCGGGGCTTTCATCGGTTTGTATTTCACTCATCAAACGTTGAATGCGATGACCTTGGGCGGACTGGCCCTGGTTATCGGCTTGCTCATCGACGAGTCCATTGTGGTTTTGGAAAATACGTCCCGCCACTTGTCGCTGGGCAAATCGGCGTTTCAAGCAGCGCTCGAAGGCGCCGGTGAAGTCACCCGTCCGCTGACCATTGTGACCGTGACGATCATCGTCGTTTTTTTTCCTGTCGTCTTCATTTCGGGCATCGGTAAATTCCTGTTTACGCCGCTGGCCATGAGCGTCATTTTCGCCATCCTCACCAGCCGGCTGCTGGCGACGACGCTCGTGCCGGTGTGTGCGGCGAAGTTTTTCAACGACGACAATGGCGACTCACCGACCGGAATGATTGAGGGCAACGAATCGCCAGAGGCCACCCCCAAGCCCTCATCCAACCTTCCCGTTGCGCTCGGCGGGTCGCGGGGCGCAACAGGCGAGTGGTCTGGACCACGCTCGGACGGCGACGCCGGCTGGTTTTTCCACCTGCAGCGCAGCTACGGTGGTTTGCTCGAACGCACATTGCGTTTCCGCTGGCTCGTGCTCGGCGCAGTCGCCGTCCTGTTCCTCGCCTCAATCGCGCTGTTCAAAGGCGTCGGCACGGAACTGTTTCCGCAAGTGGATGCCGGGCAGTTCATGATCCGCTTGCGCTCAACGCCGGGCTTGCGCATTGAACTGACCGAAAGGCTCGCCACCGAAGTCGAGAACTACGTGCGTCTAGCGATCCCTCAAAGCGAACGCAAGATGATCATCGCGAACATCGGCGTGCTCTATGATTGGCCCGCTGCTTACACGCCGAACTCCGGCTCCCAGGACGCCTTCATCCTCGTCCAACTCGTTGACCATCATAAGAAGTCCGTTTTCGATTACGTGGACGAACTGCGTCAGAGACTGCCGCGCGAATTCCCAGGCGCGGAATTCAACTTCGACACCGGTGGGCTGATGACCGCCGCGCTCAACTTCGGTTTGCCTTCCCCCATCGACATCCAGGTCGAGGGGAATAAACTCGAAGTCGCCCACACCATCGCGGAAAACCTTAAGCGGTTCGCCCAGACCGTTCCGGGCACGGTGGACGTACGGATCGAACAACGGTTGGACGCCCCTCAAATCAGCGTGGACGTGGACCGCGTCAAGGCGGCACGCCTCGGCCTTTCCCAGGAAACCGTGGTCAAGAACATCGTGACGGCGTTCAACAGTTCCATCAATTTCGCGCCCTCATTTTGGGTGGATGAGAACAATGGCAACCACTATTTCGTCGGTGCTCAGTATCGCGAGGAAGACATCCGGTCGCTCGACACGCTGCGAGACATTCCCATCACCGACAAAGAGCAACCCGTGCCCATCCCGCTGCGGAACGTGGCCCGAATCCACCACTCCAACGCTCCGGTGGAGATCAATCATTTCAACATCACGCGGGTGACGGATGTTTTCGTCAACGTGCGCGGGCGCGATGTTGGTTCCGTGGCGGCGGACATCGAACGATACATCGACCGGTTTCGCAGCGACCGCTCACAGGTGCCCGAAGGCTACTTCATCCAGATGCGCGGCGAAGTGAAGTCCATGCGCGATTCGTTCCGGTCTCTCGGCTTCGGATTTATGCTCGCGGTGGTGCTGGTCTATCTGGTGCTGGTCTTTCAGTTCCGGTCCTTTCTTGATCCGTTCATCGTCATGTTCGCCGTGCCGCTCGGCCTGATTGGTGTGGCGTGGATGCTGTCTCTCACTGGCACAAGTCTGAACATCCAGTCGCTCATGGGCAGCATCATGATGGTGGGCATCGTGGTGAGCTTCAGCGTGCTGCT
This sequence comes from Verrucomicrobiota bacterium, assembly GCA_018969165.1. Lineage (GTDB taxonomy): Bacteria > Verrucomicrobiota > Verrucomicrobiia > Limisphaerales > JAGWYX01 > JAGWYX01. The sequence goes on along the minus strand of JAGWYX010000249.1, from coordinate 1,128 downwards.
CGTCGAATTTGCCAATCATCTTCGTGCCGAAGCTCGGGCGAAGGGTGTGCCAAAGTCTGTCCGCGAGGCAGTCGTGGAAGCGGCAGCCATCCGTCTGCGTCCCATCCTGATGACTGGCCTCTCCGCCGTCCTGGGACTGACCCCAATGGCCATTGCCGGTGGAGCCAACATTCCGCTGGCCAGAGCCGTCATCGGCGGAGTCCTCGCGGCGATGGTTATGGTCTTGTTCGTCGTGCCGATGCTCTATCTGATGTTCAAAGGAGAAAAGCCAACCCAGACCGCATCGTGAAAGAGCCAACATGAAAAAGCTTGCCCCCACTCTGTGGATCGGTTGCGTCGGGATTCTCGCCGTCGCTTTGCCGGTCGGTTGTGGTCGCTCGACCCAAGCCAATGGTCAGTCGTCCGCATCCGTGCCAAACGTGCAAATCGTTCGCGTGAAAACCGGAGAAATCGTCCGCCGCCTGACGTTGCCCGGTAATCTTCGGGCGTACCAGGAAACAGTGCTTTACGCGAAAGTGCCCGGGTACTTGAAGGCCATTGCGGTTGATCGTGGCGATTGGGTTAAAGCAAATGATGTGCTTGCGGAACTCGAAGCGCCTGAAATGCTCGCCGATGTCAGAAAATTCAAGGCCGAGGTTGACGTAGCCGAAATCGAGGTCCGGCGAGTGAACGGGGCGATCAAAAAAGCGCCTGACCTGGTCATGCCGGTGGCCGTCGATGCCGCGCGAGGTAAAGATGAAATCGCCAAAGCGAATCTCGAACGGATTGAGACCTTGCTCGGCTATTCAAAAATCATGGCGCCGTTCGACGGCGTCGTGACCAAACGCTGGGTGGACGTGGGCGCGTTCATTCCGGCGGCCACTTCGAGCAGCGCGGCACGCAGCGCCGCCGTGGTCACCCTGATGGACTTCAGCCGCGTCCGCATCGAGGTGGCGATTCCCGAGCCGGAAGTGCCACTGGTCAAAAGGGATTTGCCCGTCAAAGTTACGGTCGAGGAACTTCATGGTCGCGTGTTCGATGGAAAGGTCACGCGCTTTGCCTACGCGCTCGATGAATCCACCAAGACGATGACGACGGAGATCGAGATTCCAAATCCCGATCACGCGCTTCGCCCCGGCATGTATGCCA
>JAGWYX010000248.1 GCA_018969165.1 Verrucomicrobiota bacterium | reverse complement strand
GTTGACGCGCACGAACCAGGCGTTCTCCGCGTCAATCAGGGTGAGCTTGCCCTGGCCGTTCTGCAGCGAGGGGTGGCACAAGGCCATGTCGTCGGTCACCGCCCGCAACTCGCAGCTCCGCGGAATCTCCAGGTGACGTTTCTCGCCGGTGATGAGGTTCTCCCCCAGGAGCAACCGGCCGTCCGGCTCGCGGTGGGCTTGTTCGAGCATCTCGCTCTTGCCACCGCCGCTCGCCCCTTCGTGCATGATCGTCACGACGTTGTCGTAAGGCGTGATGACCTGCACCGTCGAACAGTGGTTGGTCACCCAGCCTTCCCGTTCGCCCAAGCCCAACAGCACCCCGTAAATGCCCTTCTTGGCGCTCGGCCCCGGATACAAATTGTAGGAGAACAATTCGTGCAGACCGTCGCGGCGATTGTGCACCACGACCTGTTTGCCCTGGAAGTGGGTGTGCCGGAACACCGGCGCCACGTAAATGATCGCCCGGGGCATGAAGGTGGCCGGCAGCTTTTCCGTGGGGATGATGCCCTGCAACATCGCCAGGCCCAGCGCGAAAAAGGCCGCGTTGGCCGGCACGATGACCAGCGCGTCCATCCCCATGCTCTGGCCTCCGGCCACAAAGCCAAAGGTCAGCAGCTCCTGGCCCTTCAGCCACTCGAAGGTCTCCTGCCGCACCGGCCCGAAATCGCCCCCGAACCGCTGGCGAAATCCCTCCTTGTCGGTGGGCAGCCCGTCGCCAATCACCAGGCAGTCCGGATCGCGCCGGCGCATGTACGGCTCGGCGTAATTGGCCACGATCCCGTTCCGCACCCGCGCCACCGTCGCCTCGATGACCAATCCCTTCCCTGGCACCGGGTAGGTCACCTCCAGATAGTCCGAAGCCGGACCGCCACAGGCCAGGTCCACCAGTTCGTTGGTCGAGTTCGCCAGGGTCAGGCGCTGGCAGTGGGCGAGGATGTCCACCGCCTCGGACGGGGGATGATAACTTGCAATGGTCAGGGAATCCGACCGCGGCTCGGGCCCGGGAGCCGGAAACGACGCCCGCCGCCCCGGTGAGGGGCCGGCCGCGGTGCTTTTAGCGATGCGAATCATAAAGTTCACTATTTTTGATGAGAGAAAGCGGCCGCCACAAGCCTTAATTTCGCGACCTGCGCCCAGGGGGGCAGCCCCAGCCCCGTCTCTGGCAGGAGCGCCATACCGTGAATCCCAAGGGATTCCAAGCGTTGCGGTCAGGGTGTCCGAGTCCGGGAGGGCTGTCCGGCGGCGCGGGGCCCCGATCGGACTCGAAGTGGAGGCGCGGGAAGCGGGGCTTCGACGGTGCCCTGGGCCCCGTGGGCGGGGGAAAGATCACCCCGGATTATCGGCCGGCCGCCAGGGACGCGCGGAGGATTTCGCGGTCGTTGCGGGCGAACACGCAGCGGTTGGCGAAGGCGGGGTGCGACCAGACGACGGGGCGGCCGGGGTCGGGGTTGGTGGGATCGAGCAAGTGCGCGCGGCTGATTTCGTGGTAGCCCTGCGGGGTCAGCCGCGCGAGGATCAGGTCGCCCTTTTCGTTGAACAGGAAGTAGCGGTCGCCGTTGCGAACGATAAAGGCATTGCCCCAGCGGATGGGTTTGCCGTCGTGGGTCGTGGCGGCCATGGTTTCCCACAGGCGCTCGCCGGTGTCCGCCTTCAGGCAGCGCAACTGGCCGTAGCTGCAGGTGCCGTAGAGGAAACCGTCCTCCATCGCCGGCGTGCTGAACACGCTGTGCAGACCGTCGGTGTTCATCTCGCTGATCTTCTTGCTCTGCCACACCAGGGCCGGCTGGTCCGAATCGACCCGGAGCATCAAGGAACCGTTGTAAAAGGACGTGAGGAACAGGAAATCCCCGGACTGTCGTGGGGTGGGGATCGTCATGCCGGCGCGGACCGGGGTGAGGGGATAAGTCCAATAGACCTTGCCCGTGTCCGGGTCCAGCGCGTTCACCGATTCGGGATCCCAGATGATCAACTCCCGCTTGCCGGCAAACGTGTAGATCATGGGCGGGCAATAGCCCGGTTCCTTGGCCGTCAGGGCGCGCCAGCGTTCCCGGCCGGTCTCGGTGTCAAAGGCGACGACCGTCGAGCCTGGGCCGCCGACCAGGCAGAAGAGGGTGTGGCCGTCCACCAGTGGGTTGGCGGCAAAACCCCACATCGGCGTCTCGACGCCGAAATCCTGTTTAAAATCGCGCGACCACAGCCGGGCGCCGGTTTTGGCGTCCAGGCCGAGCAACCGGCCGGTGGCGCCCAGGGTGTAAACTCTGCCGTGGCTGACCACCGGGGTCGTGCGCGGCCCGGAGGGGTAACTCAGGTCGTAAGGGCAATCGTAAGCATAGGTCCAAAGGACTTTGCCGTCGCGTTCGCGCAGGCAGAGCACGCGCTCGCGGCCGGGAATTTTGCCGCGGTCGAACGGGTTGGCCGGGTTGGCGGTCCCGGGGGAGAGTTGGCGGTCGGTGACAAAGACGCGGCCCTTGGCGACGGCCGGGCCGGCGAACCCGCCACCGATGGGGACGCGCCAGCGCACCGGCGGACCGCTGGCGGTAAAACTTTCCAGGATTCCGGTTTCGCACCACACGCCATCGCGGTGCGGGCCCAGCCATTGCGGCCAGTCGTCGGCTCGAGTGCGGGATGGGGTGGTCAGGAACAGGAGCAAACCCAGCGTCGCGGGCAGGTGGCGGGAACGAAGCAGCGTTGTCATGGTGTCGAATCGGATGCGGTGGTTGGACGCCAGGATCGGGAGGCGAGATTCATTGGGCGATCAGCTCACGACGTTCTGCGGTTGGCCGGCCAGGAAACGTCGGACGTTGTCCACCGCGGTTTCGAGCAGACGCGCCCGCGCGGCGCGGGTCGCCCAGGCGACGTGGGGGGTGACCAGGCAGTGGCGCGCAGCGAGCAGCGGGTTGTCGGCAATCGGCGGCTCGATCGCGAGCACGTCCAAGCCGGCTCCGGCCAGCTTGCCGGCATTCAAGGCGGCCGCCAGCGCCGGTTCATCGATCAGCGGTCCGCGGCTGGTGTTGAGCAGGAAGGCCGACGGTTTCATGAGCGTCAGGCGCTGGGCGTTGACCAGGCCTTTGGTCTGGGGGGTGAGCGGACAGTGCAGGCTGACCACGTCGCTGCGTTGGCACAGCGCGTCCAAATCGACAAACTCGACCTCGCCCGTGGCGGGTGAAGACGGGTGCGCGGTGTGGGCCAGCACGCGCATCCCGAACGCCCGGGCCAGCACCGCCACCTCGCGGCCAATGCGGCCGTATCCGACGATCCCCATCGTCAGGCCGCTCAATTCGACGAGCGGAAAATCCCAGTAGCAAAAATCCGGGCTGCGCGTCCAACGCCCGTCGCGGACGGTTTGCGCGTGGTGTCCGGCGTGCTGCGTCAGTTCGAGCAGCAGCGCGAAGGTCATTTGCGCGACCGAGCGGGTCCCGTAGGTGGGCACGTTGGTGACGATGACGGACCGCGCGCGCGCGGCGGCGACGTCCACGATGTTGAATCCCGTGGCGAGCACGCCGATGTATTTCAGCGCGGGCAAGCCCTCGAGGGCCGCGCGGTTGACCGGGGTCTTGTTGGTGAGCACGATTTCGGCACCCGCCGCGCGGGCCACCACCTCGGCCGTGGGCGTCCGGTCGTGAATGGCGCAGTGGCCCAGCGCCCGGAGGCCCTCCCAGCTCAGGTCGCCGGGGTTCAAGGTAAAGCCATCGAGGACGACGATGTTCATCACGTTACCACTCCGGGTCATCGGGATAAACATTCGCGAACTTCACGCTGGCGCGGGGCTCGGCCATCATCGGCGCCACCCCGTCGCGCCAGGTTTGGTAATGGGCGGTTTCCTTATGCTGGGCTGGGGCGTCGCCGTTCCGGTAGACCTCGACCAGCACGAACCGGGTCGGGTCGTCGCTTTGCTGGAGCACGTCGAAGCGCGCGATGCCGGGTTCGCGGACACTCTGGCGCGCGTTCTCGAGTGTAACCGCTTTGAAGGCCTCGACGCACTCCGGTTTGACGCGCACGCGGACATGAACGATCAGCATGTGGGTCCTTTCGGTGTCGATTGGATCAGGTCCCTGGCGTTTAGCATTTGGCGGCGACCAAGACAAGCGTGTCTGAGAGTCGGGGTTGTTGGGGTTCCGCCGGTGAGGTCACCTGGACACCGGAACTTCAGGTGGCGTGTTCCCAGGCCTTGGCTCGAGCCAGCGCCCGGTTCCAGCCGGCCTGCAATTGCGTCCGGCGCCCCGGGTCCATCGCGGGGGCGAACCGCCGGTCAGCGGCCCATTGTCGGGCGATGTCGTTGGCGTCTTTCCAATACCCGACGGCCAAGCCCGCGAGGTAGGCAGCCCCGAGGGCGGTCGTCTCGGCGACCCTCGGGCGCACGACGGGGACGCCCAGCAGGTCGGCCTGGAATTGCATGAGCAGGTTGTTCATTGCCGCGCCGCCATCGACGCGGAGTTCCTGCAACTTGATGCCGGCATCGGCCTCCATCGCCGCGAGCACATCGGCGACCTGGTAGGCGATGCCCTCGAGGGCGGCTCGGGCGAGGTGGGCCGCGGTCGTGCCGCGGGTCAGGCCGGCCACCGCCCCGCGGGCGTAGGGATCCCAATGCGGGGCGCCCAGACCGGCGAAAGCCGGCACCAAATAAACGCCGCCCGTGTCCGGCACGGTCGCCGCCAGGGCCTCGACCTCGGCTGAGGTCCGGATGAGGCCCAGGCCGTCGCGGAGCCACTGCACGACCGCGCCGGCGATGAAGATGCTGCCTTCAAGGGCGAACTCGGTGCGCTCGCCGACGCGCCAGGCCACCGTGGTGAGGAGGTGATGGCTGGAAGCGATCGGTTTGACGCCGGTGTGCATGAGCATGAAGCAGCCGGTGCCGTAGGTGTTCTTGACCATCCCCGGCTGGCGGCAGACCTGGCCGAACAACGCGGCTTGCTGGTCGCCGGCGATACCGGCGATGGGGATGCCGGGCAGCACGCCGGAGGTCTCGCCATAGCACTCGCTGGAGGCGCGCACCTGGGGCAGCACCGCCCGCGGCACACGGAAGATGCCCAGCAAGTCCGCGTCCCAATCGCCGGTATGGAGGTTGAACAACATCGTGCGCGAGGCGTTGGACGGATCCGTCACGTGCAAGCGGCCGCCCGTGAGCTTCCAGATCAACCAGGCATCCACCGTGCCGAAGGCCAACTCGCCCGCCTCGGCGCGCCGCTGGGCGTCCGGCACGTGGTCCAGGAGCCAACGCAGTTTGCTGGCTGAAAAATAGGCATCGGCGACCAGGCCGGTCTTTTGTTGGATGAGCGGCTCGAGGCCGTCGGCTTTCAGTTGGTCGCAAAAGGCGGCGGTGCGGCGGTCCTGCCAGACCAGGGCGGGGTGGAGCGGTTCGCCGGTGCGGCGGTCCCACAGGAGGGTGGTCTCGCGCTGGTTGGTGATGCCGATGGCGGCGATGTCGGCGGCGGCCAGCCCGGCGCGCGAGATGGCCTCGGTGGCAACGCCCATCTGGGTGGACCAGATTTCGTCGGGGTCGTGCTCGACCCAGCCGGGTTGGGGAAAAATCTGACGAAACTCCTTTTGGGCGACGGCCTGGATGGCGCCGGCGGAGTCGAAGAGGATCGCCCGCGAGCTGGTGGTGCCCTGATCCAGGGCAAGGACGAACTTCATTTAGCGAGGCGTCGCTCCCGACCCCAAGTTACCTTTGTCATGCATCTTCGATTGTGCTTAGCCTTCGTTCATTCCGTATGCGCGCTTCGCTCGTCATCCGCCCCAGAGGGCGCGATAGAACAGGGCGCCGGCGATGCCGCCGATCACCGGGCCCAGGGCCGGCACCCAGGCGTAGCCCCAGTCCGAGCCGCCCTTGCCGGCGATGGGCAACAGGGCATGCGCCAGGCGTGGGCCCAGGTCCCGCGCCGGGTTGATGGCGTAACCGGTCGGTCCGCCGAGGGACAGGCCGATCGCCAACACCAGCACACCCACCAGCAGCGGGCCGAAGCCGACGTCCCAGCCCTGGGTCGGGTTGAGATTCTTCGGGGTCAGGATCGCCAGAACGCCCAGGACCAGGACGAACGTCCCGATGATTTCCGTGAGCAGGTTGGCCGCCGGTCGGCGGATCGCCGGGGTGGTGCAAAAGATGCCGAGCTTGAAGGCCGGATTTTCCGTTTCGGCCCAATGCGGCAGGTAGGCCAGCCACACGATCGCGGCGCCCAGAACCCCCCCGGTCATCTGCGCCGCGAGGTAGCCCGGCACCTCGCTCCAGGGGAACTTCCCGATGGCGGCCAGCCCGAGGGTGACCGCCGGGTTAAGATGGCCCCCGCTGATCGCG
>JAGWYX010000247.1 GCA_018969165.1 Verrucomicrobiota bacterium | reverse complement strand
CGCGCCAATCGCTACGCCGACACCGTCGCCCTGTTCCAGGCCCTGGGCGGCGGCTGGTGGCACGCGCAGGAATCGGCCCGCTGACCCAGACCAGCGAGCAGACCGTGGGTTCAGAACTTGACTTGGTGACGACCGGTTTCACAATTCCACCATCCTTGAACCATGAATCTGGCGGTAATCAGATCGAGTATGGACGTCGCTTTCGCGGTCTGGGCGATGCCGCTTAAGGACCCAATGAGCGAGGCGCGCCTCGCTGGGACTCCGTATGGGTGAAGAAATCTTCGATGTGGTCAACGGGCGCGACCAGGTGATCGGCCAAGGAGCCCGAGGCGAGGTGCACCGGCTCGGTTTGAAACATCGAGCGGTGCATGTGCTGGTGTTCAACGCTCGCGGCGAATTGTTCCTGCAAAAACGGTCGATGAAAAAAGACAACCATCCGGGCGTGTGGGACTCGTCGGCGTCCGGGCACGTGGACCACGGAGAGACCTACGACGCCTGCGCGGTGCGCGAGTTGCGGGAGGAATTGGGATTGGCGCTGAACCAAGCTCCCCGGCGCCTGTTTAAAATCGAGGCGTGCGCCGCGACCGGCCAGGAGTTCGTCTGGGTTTACCGTTGCCGGGCCGAAGGCCCGTTTGCGCTGCATCCCGAGGAGATCGAGCACGGGGACTGGTTCACTCCGGCGCGAATCACGGAGTGGCTGCGCGAGCGGCCCGAGGAGTTCGCCGGCGCCGTGCCGGTGATCTGGAAGCGGCTTGGGGTCAGTCCCGCATAAACGCATGTCCAACTTCGGGCCCGCCGACAAATCCGCTTCCGGCGTTGGTGATGTGCGGTTCTGCGGGACTGACCCCTCTTCGGCTAATTTGAGGTTTGAATGAAGATGGAAACCACGAATGAACACTAATCGACACAAATGGATATGAAACTTCGGACCGTGATGATGACAGCCGCGCTCTGGGCGATGGCCGCTCCCGGTAGTCTTTCCGTCGAAGCAGGCCTGGCGGGATGGCAGGTCGGCACACCCATCGTGACCTACTGGAACGGACCGGCCCTGACGGATGCCACGGCGCGCCAGATGAAAGCAGGCGGCTTCAACCTGGTCTGGTGCGACGAGAAAGGGCTCGGCGTGGCGCACCGCCACCGTCTGCGCGTCCAGTTGACGGACGGGTTGCTGGCGCCGGCCTCGCTGGACAACCCGGAGAAACGCCAGGCCCTGGACGCCTTGATCACCCGCGTGCGACGGCACCCGGCCCTTTTCGATTATTTCATCACCGACGAGCCCAGCGCGGGCCAATTCGCGGGGCTCGGCCGCCTGATCGCTTACTTGCGGGAACGCGACCCGGCGCACTTGGCTTACATCAACCTGTTTCCCACCTACGCCAACAACCAGCAGCTTGGCACTTCCGGCGACACGGTCCCGGCCTACCGCGAGTACCTGCGCCGCTTCGTCGCGGAGGTCCAGCCCGCCTTGTTGAGCTGGGACCATTACCAGTTCGCCGTCGGCCGAGACACCCCGGATTATTTTTTGAACCTGGCCATGATTCGCCAGGCGGCGCAGCAGGCCGGCGTACCGTTCCTGAATATCGTCCAGGCCTGCACTTGGACCCGCGTCCGACGCGTGCCCAACCCGGACGAGCTGCGCTACCTGGTTTACACCACGCTGGCTTACGGTGCCCAGGGTATTTCTTATTTCGTTTATCAGTCCGGCGGTGAACTTCGGGGCGGTTTCGCCGATCCCAGCGGCCAACCGACCCCGCTCTATTTTGCGGTTAAACCGCTCAACCGGGATTTCGTGGCAATCGCGACGCAGTTGCAGCGGTTCCGATCTCTCGGGGTTTATCACGCCGGCATGCTCCCGCCTGGGGCGGTACCGCTGCCGGCCGATTGTCCGTTCCAGTTCGATCCGCCGGTCGCGCCAGCCGAGTTCAAGGGCAGCGAGCCGGCGCGGGGCCTGCTCCTGGGCTGCTTCGGGCGCGCCGCCCGACCGGGGCGGGAGTCCGTGCCCACGCACGCCCTGGTCGTGAACCTGGATTACCGGCTCCCGGTCACGGTGGGATTGCGCGGGCCGCGTCGCCTCCAACGATTCGACGCCGCCACACGAAGGTGGACCTCGGTTGGCGGGCGTCGCGCGGAACTGGATTTGCCGCCAGGCGGCGGCGTCCTGGTTCGCATACGGCGATAAACGGGCGGCGGCCGAGGCCGGCCATGCTGTGGGACCTCGAGCCGCACGCGATCAGACCGTGGCTTGTCCCAAGCTGCAGCGCGTGCCAGGCCGCTGCGGGTTGAGGACAATCCGCGGCCCAATTCACGGGAAGGGCCGTCGGAACCGGTGCGCGGCGCGATAGAGGCCGGTCCCGACCGCCGTCGGCAGCCAGGTGCACAGGGACTGGAGCCAAACCCGAGCTCGAGGCGACGCCGGGAAATAACCACTTCGCAAAAACCGCCGCGCCCGCTCGCGCTCGCCGGCAAGCAGGCACCGGCTGACGGCGCCCACCAGCAGCCGCGCCATGAACTGGCGTTTGAACGGCTCGACCGGCGGTGTCGCCGGCATCGGCAACAGGTATTCGGCCAATCGCTCTCCCCACAATCCGGCGGCGGTGGCCGAATCCGGATGCGCGCGGTATTCAGCCAGGTAATCGGGCACGAAAACGAACTTGCCCCCCGCCTGCGCCAGGCGCAGGAACAACTCGATCTCGGGCGTATTCAGGTCTTCCTTGAACCGCAGCCGGCGGAGATTATCCGTGCGCGAGAGCGACGCGGACATCGGGACGACATTTTGCCAGATCCACCCCTCGGCATTGGCGAGCAAGCCGGCCGGCAACCGGTCGCGGCGGAATTCCCGGGTATGTTGGCGACTCTCGGCTTCCAGGCGCGCGCCGCGTTCGCTGATCAGGTAATGGTTGGCGAACGCGACGTCGCCCTGGGGCTCGAGCGCGGCAGCCAGGCGCCCCGCAAATTCCGGCAGCAACCGGTCGTCGTCGCCGATGATGGCCGTGAACTCGCCGTGCGCGGCATTGGCCAGCGCATTCCAGTTGCCGGCCAAGCCGAGGTTGCGCGGGTTGCGCTGGTAGCGCACGCGCGGGTCTTGCCGCATGACGGCGCGACACCAGGCGCCGATTTCAACCGTTGGGCCGTCGTCGCCCACCAGGATTTCGATGGGCGCGTAGGTCTGGGCTTGCGCCGACGCGACCGCTTCCTGGAGATACGTCAGGCGGTGGTACGTCGGGATGGCAATCGTGACCAGCAGGTTCATCCGGACGCCGGCTGTGTCGCCGCGGGCCGCGCGACGAAGATAAACTGGAAACCGAACAAGCCCGGAGACAGTTCGAGCGCGCGCTGATCCAACCACCGGCCGGCCTGGGCGAGGAACCGGGAACCGGGGAGAGCGCCCTCTGCTTCCGCGGACTCGACACCGTAGCCGGTTTGGGCCAGCAGCGCGCCGGCGGTTTCCCAATCGAAGAAGCGGTAATGGGTGCGGTCCATCAGGCCACCCTCGGCGTACCGGAACCGGCCGAGGCAAAATTCGAGGCGCTGACGCCAGAACAACACATTGGGCAGCGCGACCACGACGCGACCTTCCGCGGCGAGGCAAGCGTGAAGCTGGCGCAGGAGTTGGTCCGGGTGATAGAGATGTTCGAGCACGTGGCTGCAAATGACGCAATCGACGCGGCCCACTTCGCCCGGTTCAAACCGGTTCAGGTCACGCACCAATACCTGGTCCAGATGCGCGCGGGCGGCAGCCGCCTCCTCCGGCGAGAAGGTCACCCCGACGACGGCGCACGGCTGGCGCTCCTTGAGGGCGCGGCCAAGGACGCCGGTGCCGCAGCCAAGGTCCAGCACGCGGTTGGCGGTGGACGGCACGCGGGCCAGCACGGCCTGGTTGAGCGCGCCATACATCATCATACGCCTTCGCGCGCGACCTTCGCCCGCTGCAACCGCTGGCCCAATGCCCGCGCGACGACGGGCCAGTCGTAACGTTCCGTATATACCGCCCTTGCCGTTTCGCCCATCGTTTTCCTGACCGCATCGTCGGCCAGTGTGCGCGTGACGAGTTCGCTGAATGCCGCCTGGTCCCAGGAGGGGACGGCCGTGAAGCATCCCACCCCGCGGAGCGTGGGACCCGTGTTCTCGCCGAACGTGGTGGCGACCGCGCATCCGTGGCTCAGACCGGCCATGAACGTCGTGCGCCGTTCGGAAACACCGTCAATGAACGGCAGCGCCAGCAAGTCCGTCGCCTGCAACGCGGCCGATACTTCGGGCGCCGGCAGATAGCCCAGTGGCTTGTAAAGTGTCGCCAGTTCGGCTGGGACATCGGACCGGGGTCGCTCGCCGATGACGACCAACGCCACGGGACGGCCATTCGCCTGGGCCTGCCGCCACGCCTGCATCACCCACGGCAGTTGTTTGGCGGCGCTCAGACTGCCGAAATAGGCGAGCACACGCGTCGCCGGATCCAGTCCGTGCTGCTGGCGCCAGTGGCGGGCGTGATCGCGGAGCGTGGGCGCCACCGGGATGGTCGAAGGCGAGGCGAGCAGGAAGAACGCGCGCTGCCGACCCGGCGCGCGTCGGGTCCAGTTCGCCAGCCACGCCTCGGTGGAAAAAGCGACGGCGTCGGCGCAAGCCAGGATTTGTCGCCACTGCCAGCGGTGGGCCAGCGCGTAGCCGAGCCGGTTCGGCCAGAGTGACCAGGGCGCGGCGATTTCGTGGGCAGTGACGAGCTGCCGTCGGCCGGCCCGCCGCAGCGCCGCGAGGGCCCGCGGCAATGCCAGGTTGACTCCCCCGCGGCCGTACATGTGCGGCACATACTGCCAGATGACCGGCGCCGCCGGCGCCACCGTTTCCAGCGCGGCCACCAGGGCCGTCACATCCCGCCAGCTTTGGATGATCGGATGCACCGAACGGGTTGGCTCGATCCCGGCCTCGGCCGAGGTGACCACCGAGACGCCGGTCGCTTTGGCCAACTCGCCGGCGAGCCGCGCCGTATGGTCCGCCAACCCGCCGCGCGCCGGCGGGTATAACGGTGAAACGATGATCACCGAAGCGGTCACGCAAGACGGATTGCTGTTCCACAGCGCACGCGCATGGACAGGCTGAGCCGGGGAGAGGCGGCGCTCTTTCTCTCCCGGTTCATCCAAAGCCTCCACGTCCGCTGCCGGACTTGCAGCGTGGCCTTATACCGGGAGGGACGGCATCCTGCTGTCCACCAATTGATGGGCCGCGACACGCGGTCCCTCCCGGTCGAAGCGGCGCGGTTCAAGGAGCGGCTCATGGCGCACCCGCCGGCTTTCGAGCCACGACGATGGTCGAGAGGCCCGTGGTCGGCAGCAGCGGATCGATCAACCGGAATAGCGGCGTCAGGGTGTTGTAGAGTTTGAGTTGTCCACGGGTCAGGGTCCGTTGGCGGAACAGCACGTTGCCGATCCACCAGGCCAATACGCCAACCTTGTTGAAGAAGAACTGGCGCTCGATAACGAAACCGGCCTGCTCCATCTTTGCTTCCAACTCCCGTGCGCGATACCGACGGAAGTGCCCAATCTGGCGGTCGAATTCGCTGAATAATCTCGGGTTGAACGGGACCAGGAAGACCAGGCGACAGGCCGCCGGCACCACCGCCTGCAGGTTTCTCAGAACCGCCAGATCGTCTTCCACGTGTTCGAGCACGTTCAGGCACACGATCGTGTCGGGCCTGAACCGCGCCACGCTCGGGTAATCCGCGGCCTGGGTCAGATCGAGTTTGGCGAACGCCACCCGCGGCCGGTGGGCCCAGCGTTCCTGGAGTTCCTGAAGATAATCGGCCGAATAGTCCGTGACCAGCACCTCGCGTTGCGGCATCAGGAATTTCGTCAGGTTCCCGCGGCCAGCCCCCAGCTCGACCACGCGCCCGCCCAGGTGCGGCGTGATCGCGTCGTACATCCAGCGGTTGAACCGCGGGGCTTGCTCGAGGGCGTCCAGCGCCATCTTGCCGACCGGGGCGTAATTCGAGCCGAACCGGTAGCGGACGATAAACCACAACGCGGCCAGACCGTCGCGCCAGCCGATCTTCTTGCCTTCCTCGTAGGTGCGGCCGTTGTAGCTCACCGGAACCTCGTAGAGTCGCAGCCGGTTCCTCGCGACCTTGGCCGTCAGCTCGGGCTCGATCCCGAACCGGTCCGACTCGAGCGGGATGGCGCGCAGGCGCTCGGCGACGAAGGCCTTGTAGCCGGTCTCCATGTCGGTGAGATTGGTGTCGTTGAGCATGTTGGCCAGCGTGGTCAGCAGGTGGTTGCCGGCCGAGTGCCAGTAGTAAAGCACCTTGCGCTCTTCGCCGGTGAACCGCGATCCGAACACGGCGTCGGCCCGGCCTTCGAGGATTGG
>JAGWYX010000246.1 GCA_018969165.1 Verrucomicrobiota bacterium | reverse complement strand
AGAACCCGATCACCGGCATGCGGCCCGGGCCCGACACGGCCATCCAGGCGATCCCGGTCGATGGCGAGACCGCGATTGACACCGGCTCGATCAAGATGACCCTCGACGGGGTCAGCGTGACACCGACGGTGACCAAGAACGGCACCAACACGACCGTGTATTACAAGCCAACCGCTCCGTTGTCGAACGCGGCGACGAACAACATCCATAGCGTGTCGCTGAGCTACCTGGACCGGACCTTGAACTGGACGTTCCAGGTCGGAACGATTCCGACGCCGGCGTTTGACATCGAGGCGTCAGACTTCAACCACGACAGCGGCCAGACGCAGGCGGCCGCCAGCCAGATGCCGTATATCGGCGGGGCTTACGCGGGCCTAGGCGCGGCGGCGGGCGTGGACTACGGCGGGCCGAACGATTCGGACCAGCCGTATTATCGCTACCCGAACTCGCTGCGAGTGCCGGTGAGCTTCGCCAATGATCGCGACCGCGGGTTAACGGCGGTGCAGGCGGACTTCCGGTTGGGTTGGATTGGGTCGGGTCAGTGGTATAACTACACGCGGACATTCCCGGCGGGCAGTTACAACGTGTATGCGGCGATCTCGTATGACGGGACCAGCGCGCATCAACTCTACTCCCAATTGCAGCAGGTCACCAGTAACGCGGCGACGAACAACCAAGCGGTCGCGACCCTGGGCACGTTCGACGCGCCGGGCACGCACAACCAGGGTGGTTGGGGCTACAGCACGATGGTGCCGCTGAAGGACGCGAACGGTAACCTGGCGTCGGTGAACCTCAGCGGTACTCAGACGCTTCGGTATAACCTGCCCAACCAGTCCACCAACGTCGTGGGCGGTGTGACCAACATCGTCCATGGCGGCAGCGGCGACTGGGATTACATGGTGTTCGTGCCGGCGGGCACGATCCCGACGGGATCACAGTTCTCGGGCATCAAGGTGTCGGGTGGCAACCTGATCATCAGTTGGACTGGCACGGGCACCTTGCAGTCGGCGACCAGCGTCAGCGGGCCGTGGACGGCGGTGAGCGGCAGTCCGACCAGCCCGGCGACGGTGCCGACCAGTGGCTCGGCGCTCTACTTCCGCCTCCAGCAGTGACCGCGGAGTCAGCGAATTAAAACAGAAAGAGGCCGGGCAACCCCCGGCCTCTTTTTTGTACCGCGCAAGACGCTGCCTCAGACTTCCAATCGGTCGGGTCTCGCGGATGCGGTCTGCGAGTTGTCCGCGACTCGCAGGGTTGCCAGCCTGGCGGAGAGGCCGGCTTCCATCCGCCTGTCAGCGCCGCGGGGCTGACAAGCCCCGCGAACCGGCAGCCGGTTGAATGCTCCGTTCAAGGCTTGACTTGCCGGCAACTTCTTTTTGGATTGAGAGAATCTATACGCGACCTCAAACCCGCCAAGCCGGAGCGCGCCCTTCCCGGGCACAGCCACCCCGCACCAGTTCGACCGCCAGCACCAAGACGAACGCCGCTCCTTCCCATGAACCGGCCCGCGGAGCGCGAGTTGTCTCAACTCGCAGGAGCGCCAGACCGCCTGAAAGCGGGGCTACGAACGGCTGGCTCGTGCGGATCAAGGTTCCAATGCACGCACCATCGCAATTGGCGGCTCCCCATGAACCCACCCTCACCCTGCCCTTGTCCGCCCGAATCGGCGGCGCGAAACCCGCGGACGTGGCTGTCCGTGCCCCCGTCCGTCGCGGGTCGGATTTCGTACCTCATACCTCATACTTCTTAACTTCGCTCTGCTCCCTCCTACTCATCGCTCGGCTCTGCGGCGCCAGCACCGCGTCGGGCTTGGACTGGCAATCCGGCGAAGGTTTTCGGTGGGCCGAGTTGCCGATTCCCAAGACCGGCCACAGCGGCTTCACCCTGCTGCCGCCCGAGCGGACGGGCATCACGTTTACCAACCTGATTGACCGGAGCCGTTACACCACCAACCAGATTTACCTCAACGGCTCGGGCGTGGCGGCCGGGGATGTCGATGGCGACGGGCGCTGTGACCTGTTCTTTGGCGGACTGGGAGGCCGGAGCGTTTTGTATCGCAACCTCGGGGATTGGCAGTTTCAGGACATCACCGCCTCCTCCGGGATCGACTGCTCGAGACTGGATGTGACCGGAGCCGCGTTTGCCGACGTGGACGGCGACGGCACCCTGGACCTGCTGGTCAATTCGGTTGGCGGCGGCACGCACATTTTTCTCAACGACGGCAAAGGCCACTTCACCGCGGGGCCGGTGCTGAACTCGGGCAAGGCGGGCATGTCCCTGGCCCTGGCGGAGCTCGAGGGCGACGGGGCCCTGGACCTCTACATCGCCAACTATCGCACGCACACCATCCGCGACGAGCCGGGCACGCAGGTGAAGGGGAACTTTGTCAACGGCCGCATGGTGGTCAGCAGCGTCAACGATCGGCCGGCCACTGACCTCGATCAAGTGGGCCGGTTCACCGTGTTTCCCAACGGGCAGATCATCGAGAACGGCGAAGCCGACGCGGTGTATCGCAACGATGGCCGGGGGCATTTTACCCCGGTATCATTCACCGACGGGACGTTTGTGGACGAGGACGGCCAGCCATTGAAGGAGCCACCCTATGACTGGGGGCTTTCGGTGATGTGCCGCGACCTCAACGGGGATGGCTTGCCCGACATCTACGTGTGCAACGATTTCCAATCGCCGGACCGGATTTGGATCAATCGCGGGCACGGGCGGTTCCGCGCGTTGCCGTGGCTGGCGATGCGGCATACCAGCCTGTTTTCAATGGGGATGGACGTGGGCGATCTGAACCGCGACGGCCACGATGACCTGGTGGTGACGGACATGCTCAGTCGCGATCACCGCCAGCGGTTCGTCCAGATGCCCAACGTGCCGCCCACCTTCGTGCGGCCGGGCGAGATTGACGACCGCCCCCAATACTCGCGCAACATGCTTTTCCTGAACCGGGGCGACGGCACCTTCGCCGAGACGGCCTATTACAGCGGCGTCGAGGCCTCCGAGTGGACCTGGATGCCGTTGCTGCTGGACGTGGACCTCGACGGCTATGAGGACATCCTGATCGTGACCGGGCACGAGCGCGATGCGATGAATATCGACGTGATCAACCAGGCCCAGGCGCTCAAGGCGCAGAAGACCATGTCCCGGCTCGAGTTGCTCAACCTGAACAACCTCTTCACCCGCCTCGAGTTGCCCAAGGTGGCCTTCCGCAACCGCGGCAACCTGACCTTCGAGGACAGGAGCGTCGCCTGGGGCTTCGACACACGCGGGGTCTCCCAAGGGATGGCGGTGGCGGACCTGGACAATGACGGCGATCTGGATGTCCTGATCAACAACCTGAATGGCGTGGCGGGCATCTACCGGAATGAGACCATCGCTCCGCGCGTGGCCGTGCGGCTCAAGGGCCGGTCCCCGAACACGCGCGGGATCGGCGCCAAGCTTCGCCTCTTCGGCGGCGCGGTGCCCATACAAAGCCAGGAAATGATCTGCGGGGGACGTTACCTCTCGGCCGACGATGCCGAGCGCGTCTTCGCGGCGGGCACGCTCACCAACCAGATGCGACTCGAGGTCACCTGGCGCGACGGCAACCGGAGCGTCGTCAAGGGCGTCCAGGCCAACCGGATTTACGAGGTGGACGAGACGGGCGCGACGGCGGTGACCAATTCGCCGCCGGCCCCGGCGCCGCCGATTTTCGAGGATGTCAGCCAGTTGCTGGCGCATACGCACCACGACGAGCCGTTCGACGATTTCGCGCGGCAAGGGCTGCTGCCGCGCAAGCTCAGTCAACTGGGCCCCGGGGTGGCGTGGTACGACGTCAACGGCGACGGGTGGGACGATTTGATCGTGGGCAGCGGGCGCGGCGGCAAACTGTCGGTGTACCTGAACAACGGGCAGGGCGGCTTCACGCCCGCCGCCGATCCGATGTTCGACCGCACGGTCACCCGCGATCAGACCGCGATCGTGGGCTGGCGCTCGATCCTGTTCGCCGGTTCGGCCAACTACGAAGACGGCCTGACCAATGGCGGCCTGGTGCGCGTGTATGACCTGTCGCGGCACCTGTCCGGCGAAAACATCCTGGGACAGCCGTTCAGTTGCGGCCCGCTGGCGATGGCCGATTTCGACGGCAGCGGGAACCTGGGCCTGTTCGCCGGCGGCCGGGTGATGCCGGGACGGTACCCGGAGCCGGTCCCGTCGCTGCTGCTGCGCAATGACGGCCATCGCCTGAGCATCGCGCAGCGCTGGGACAAGCTGGGCCTGGTGAGCGGAGCGGTGTGGAGTGACCTGGACGGCGACGGCTTTCCGGAGCTGATCCTCGCCTGCGAATGGGGGCCGATCCGCATCTTCCACAACGATCACGGCCACTTGACCGAATGGAACCCGCCCGTCCGGTTTCCTTCCGCCGCCAACGCTCAACCCTTGACTCTCCATCAATTGACTGGCTGGTGGAACGGCGTCACCACCGGCGACCTCGACGGCGACGGACGGCTGGACATCATCGTCTCGAACTGGGGCTTGAATACGGCTTACCGCGCCAGCCGCGCCCGACCGCAGCGTCTCTATTACGGGGACCTCAGCGACAGCGGCTTGATCGACCTGATCGA
Source organism: Verrucomicrobiota bacterium (assembly GCA_018969165.1). Classification (GTDB taxonomy): domain Bacteria; phylum Verrucomicrobiota; class Verrucomicrobiia; order Limisphaerales; family JAGWYX01; genus JAGWYX01. The sequence continues at coordinate 1,762 of JAGWYX010000246.1, read as the reverse complement.
AGCGCGCTACGACGAGGCGATGCAAAAGGAAGTGCCCGAACGCGGTTTCCGGGCCGTGTCGGCGGTGTTCCCGTTCCTGCTGGAAAAGTTTTCCACCTTCGCCTCCTATGCCCACGCCAGCGTCCAGGAAATCTACGGCGACCGCCTCCAGCAAGCCGCGGTCGTCCAAGCCAATACCCTCGAATCGCTGGCGATCTTCAACCGCGGCGATCACTTCGACGCGGTGCCGCTGCCGCTCGAGGCGCAATTGGCCCCCGCCTTCGCCGTGTGCGTCGGCGACATGGACGGCGACGGGAACGAAGATGTGTTTCTGAGCCAGAACTTCTTTGACACCGACATCGACCGGGAGCGGGCCGACTCCGGGCGCGGGTTGTGGTTGAAAGGCGACGGCAAGGGCGGGTTGCGCCCCGTGCCAGGCCAGGAGAGCGGCGTGGAAGTTTATGGCGAGCAACGTGGCGCCGCGCTGTGCGACTACGATGGAGACGGCCGCGTGGACCTGGTGGTGACCCAGAACCGCGCGGCGACGAAGCTGTATCACAACGTCGGTGCCAGGCCGGGGCTGCGCGTGCGGTTGCGCGGCCCGGCGGGTAACCCGAGCGGCGTCGGCGCGGTCTTGCGGCTGCGTTTTGGCGAACGCTGGGGCGCCGCGCGCGAAGTTCATGCAGGGTCTGGTTACTGGTCGCAAGACAGCGCGGTCGAGGTGCTCGGCACGCCGGAGACGCCCACGCAAATCCAGGTGCGCTGGCCGGGCGGCGGGACGACCACATCGAACCTGCCGACCGCCGCGCACGAGATCGAGATCGATCCGGCCGGCGTGCTCAAGCTGGTGCGGTAACCCAACCGACGCAGATGCTGGATGCTGCATATTCGATGTTGGAGGTTCACTCCGTGGTGTGCGTCTGGTAAGCCGCAGGTTCTAACCCCCGCCGCGTCCTTCCTCGGCTGACGGCGCCAGCGCCGAGTCCGTGGATCGGGCAAAACCTCTCGCATAAACAGACAGTAAGAAGGCAGTCAATACCCAGTGAGCCGGCAGCAAGACACGCGCCATGCGGGCTCATCAAGGGACACAAGAGAACGACAAACATCGAACCCTCAACGCCGGGCGTCCAACGTCGAAGGAACCGTCGTGGAGGCCGAACCTGCCGGTCCGCCGGGCACCGCGGCGCCCGAATCGCTGCCGGACATGCTGCGGGTGGAGACAACCCGCGGTCCGGCAGAGCGGCGAGGCGTGCCGCGGCCCCGGTCGGTATCGGTTCCTGGAGCATTCTACGAAAATGCGGGACTGACCCCGGCGGGCACCCAGCGACGGCTGCGCGGGACGTAGATCGGCGTCTCGCGGCGGCGCTCGCCGTGCGCGCTCAACACCACCGGCACCAACCACGCAGGCTCGGCCAGGACCAACAGGGCATCCACGCGCGGGATCACGCGAATCTCGTGCCGGCGCACCTGGTCCTCACGCCGACGCCCGTGCTCGAGCCGCGTCGCCGCCAGGCGTTCCTCGACTTTCACCGTCGCCTCGGACGTGCGCCGACGGCGCGTCCTGAGCTCGTGCTCGTAACTGGCGAAATACTCGTCGATCCGCGCCAGCTCGCGGCGCAGATACATTTCCTGCCGACGCCGCACCGCCGTCAACTCGTCGGCCAACTCGGTTTGCAAGGCGCGCCCGAGCAGCGCCGACCAGCCGGCAGGGTCCGCGGCCGGCCACGGCACCGGGTCCGACACCGCCGTGGCCGGGGCCAGAAAGTCCAGGTTCGTCTCGAGT
>JAGWYX010000245.1 GCA_018969165.1 Verrucomicrobiota bacterium | reverse complement strand
GTTGGGCGGCTTCCTGGAGCCGAGCCGGGTCCCGCAGGCGTATCGCGATCGCGGTCAGCCGCCCGGGTTGGTGGAACATGTCCTGCGCGGTCTTGAGCGGCACGAAGAACAAGCTGTCATCACTGGTTCCGCTGCGTTCGAGCAAACCGGCCACGCGCAGCACACGCCCGGTTTCCGGACTGAAGAACTTGTCGCCCACGGCCCGCATTTCCATCTCGGCCGCTTCGGCACCCAGGATTACCGAGTCCTCCCCGGTAAACCAGCGGACGCCGGATTTCATTTTCCACCAGGGTTTCAGGGTCAAGGCCCGTTGGTCCAGGCCCACCCATAAATCGGTGCGCCCCTCAGCCGGCCGTGGCACGGCCAGCAACAGGAGCGGCGCGGCGACGGCCACTGCTGGATCTTCCGCTACCGCGGCGAGCGCCGATTCCGGGAGTGAATTGTCCAGGGTCTTGCCCTTGAGCACGCGGGCGGCGGCATCGTAGGGGCAACCGAGCGGCACGAGCATCATCTGCATGCCCATCCGGTCCAGCTCGGTAGCCAGGCCGCGACGGTAACCCTGGCCGAATGCGGTGAGGCAGGTCAACACCGCCACGGCGACGGCCAACCCGCACAGGGTGAGCGCCGTTCGCAGCGGTCGGCGAAGAAGATTCCGCAAGGCGAGGCGTCCCATAGATCAATGTCCCCCGTGGGCCACGGTCAAGCCGGACCGGTCGGCGGTATCCAGCAGCACCAACAGGCTGTGCACGCCTTCGACCACACTCGCCGCGGACTGGCGGGCCACGGCTGGCACTTCGGGAATGGCGGCGCCCAGCCGCCAGCAACTGGCCCGGGTTTGGCCTTGGAATCGGCCCTGCCATGCCGGGTCCTGGAGCGCCTCGGCAATCGCCGGCGGTTCGCGCAGGCGTTGAAACCGCAGGCCGCGCACTTTGCCATCGCGACCCACCGCCACGACGATCTCGATAGCGCCGTACTCGCCCTTCACGCGGCGCACCAGGACGGTGCCGACCCAATCGTTTCCAGCCAGGGCGCGATAGAGGTGGAGCGCGTTTTCTTCCGGCAACACCGGCCGGCCCAACTCACGCGCCAAAGCCAATCGCATTCCGCTCAGAATCCGCGTGTCGGTCCGGTAGCCGGTCGTTTCTGGAAAGAAGCGGCGGAGGTCGGCCTCGGGCTGACGCCAGGGACACAGCGGGGCTGCCTCGATCCGGTTGATCTTGGGGACGAACAGGGTGTCGGCTTGCGAGTGCCTCAAGGTCTGGTAACCGACCCCCAGCATCGCCACCGAGACCAGGGCCCACAAGACCAAGAACGGGCGGCGTGGCATTTCAATAGCGAATGCCGCTGGCCTGGATGACGACGTCGTCGCCGTCCAGCGCGACCTTGCCGGCCACCGTCAGCGTCTGCTGGACGGGGACGTTGACCACGACGAAGCCGGCGGCCTTGGTGTCCACCTTGATGACGCCGGTGCTGTCGCGCAGGCGGAACCAGCAGCCGGCGACCGGGCACTTCTCGATCATCACGCCGCGGAGGCAGACCTGGGGCGGCGTCGTTCCGGCTTTAATGGAGAGAATCGAGTATTGAGGTCCGCGAGGGGGCTTGCCCAGGACGTTTCGGGGCGCATGGTGGCAACCGGTTACCAGGAAAAGACAGAGCGGCAAAAGCAGGGTAATGCGCATGGTGCGTTCCTCAGGGTACCGGGCCGATGCCCGGGGCGGCCGGCGGCGCGCACTGCTGCGAGATGAAATCCTCCGAGGTCACCGCTGAGTGACCGTCGCAGAAGTAGGCCACGCGGATCGGAATCTTGGCCTTGGTCTGGAAATCCTGGATGGCCATCGGTTCGTGCCAGGACCAGATTTCCGCCCCCATGAAAGTGTCGGCGGGTTGGACGACCGCGGTCTCGGTGCCGAGCCGGGTCATGACCGTGTTGTAACAATAGGAGCTGCCGTAGAAGTCGGCGAAGCGGCGGGGGCGCGGGGTGAGCTGGTTGAACGGGTCCGCGGCGATCGCCTGGGGAACGCCGATATCGGCGGTGCAGGCGAACACGCTGGGGCCGGGCGGCAGGTTGGTGCCGACGCCGAGGTAATTGGTCGCATAAACACGCCAGTCGATGGTGCGGCAGGGCTTGCAGGGATAGGGCGCGCCGGCAGGCGGGTCGGGAAACCGCGGGGGGTATTTGCCGTTGTAATCGCCCACATACATGGCCATGGCCAGGGCGATCTGCTTGACGTTATTCACGCAGGAGATGCGGCGCCCCTGCTCCTTGGCGCGGGCCAGCGCCGGCAACAGCATGCCGGCCAGGATGGCGATGATGGCGATCACCACCAGCAGCTCGATCAGGGTGAAAGCCCCGTCCGCCGGTTGGTGCTGCGTTTTGTTCTTCATGCGTTGATGCGGTTTTTCGGACCGACCCCGGGCTTTCCTCGCGCGCACGGCGCGCCTGCCGGGTTCCCGGCAGTCGAACTCGCTGGATGCGGCACACCCCTCATCCACGACAGATGAGTAGTTGTTTTGGTCAGCATTAACCATAATTGTCTCAAATCAAAACAGTAAGGGGGGAACGGGAGGTTTTCGGGGGCGAATGGCGGGCGGGCGGGGCGGGGAGCGGATTGACGAGGGCGGGTTCATGGGGAGCGGCGACGTTTTGGACGCGCATTGGGACCATGATCCGCTCGCGATCGGACCGCGGCTTGTCCCAAGCCGCAGCGCGTGCCGGGCCGCTGCGGGTTGAGGACAACCCGCGGTCCGGTTCATGGGAGGATCCCTTCGGATCAGACGCAAGCCTTTGGATCAGGCCCCGCGCGGGCTATTTGCCCATGAGGCGCTGGAGCTTCTCGCGGTAGCCCCGGCTCAGGGTCAGGCGCGCCCCGGTGCGCAGGATGACGGTGTATTCGCCGTGAAACATGGGCTGCAGCTCTTTGATGCGCTCGACGTTGACGATGGCGGAACGGCTGATGCGCAGGAAGCGTTCCGGCGACAGTCTCCCTTCGAGCGCGCCCATGGTCTCACGAAACAAGTGAGACTCGCAGCCCACGTGGAGATTGACGTAATTGTCCGCTGCCTCGATCCAGTCGATGTCCTCGGTTTTGACGAACAAGACGCGTCCGTCGCACTTGATGACCAGGCGGTCGGGAATGGGGGCGCGGGGCTTCAGGTCGTTGAGCAGGGCGGAGAGGCGCTGGTTGAGTTCGCCGGCCTGGTGGGACTGCAGCCGGGCCCGGGCGTGGCTCAGCGCTTTTTGAAAGCGTTCCCGGTCGAAGGGCTTGAGCAGGTAATCGACCGCGTGGACCTCGAAGGCCTGGAGCGCGAACTTGTCATAGGCGGTGACAAAAATGACGACCGGCAGGCGCTCGCCACTGAGGGCCTGGAGCACGCCAAACCCGTCCAGCTCGGGCATCTGCACGTCGAGAAAGATAAGGTCGGGTTTGAGGGTCTGGATGGCCTCGACCGCCTCGCAGCCGTTGCCGTATTCGCCGGCGATCTTCAGATCGGGTTCGGTCAGCAGCAGTTTGCGGAGGCGCTCGCGAGCCAGCGGTTCATCGTCGATGATGAAGGCATGGATGGTCATGGGCTCAACGACCGATGGCCGGCCCGGTCGCCGCTTGGTCGATCAGGAACGGGATGGTCAGTCGGACGACCAGGCCCCCCGCAGGGGCGTTGGCGAGTTCGAATCGATGTTCCGGGCCGTAGAGTTGGGCCAGCCGGGCGCGTGTGTTGGACAGGCCGACGCCTTCCTCGGGCGCCGCGTTGCCGGCCAAACCGCTGCCGTTGTCGCGGACCTCAAGGCGCAGGCGGCCATGCTCGTGCTGGGCGGTCAATTCGATGCGTCCGGCCCGCGCGTGCGGTCCAATGCCGTGGTGAATGGCGTTCTCGACCAGTGGCTGGAGTATGAGGTTGGGTACCCGCGCCTCGAGGGTGTCGGGGGCAATTTCCCAGCGCAGCGCCAGCCGGTCGCCGAAGCGAATCTGCTCGATGTCCAAGTAGCTCTGCAAGGCCTCCAGTTCCTGCTTCAAGGGCACCTCCTGGCTGTCGGCGCTCTCGAGCGTCAGCCGCAACAGGTCGCTCAAGCGGGTGATCATCCGGTCGGCGGCCTCGACATCGCGGTGCATCAGCGAGGAGATGGCGTGAAGGGTGTTGAACAGGAAGTGGGGATTGAGCTGCATCCGGAGCGCGTGCAGCTTGGCCTCGGTCAGGCGTTTCTCCAGTTCCAAGGCCTGGAGTTCGCGTTCCTGGAACTTGCGATAGTATTCGAAGGCGTAGCTGACGCTGACGATGACCCAGTAGATCAGGAGGTTGAAGTGCCAGGTTTTGAGCAGCAGCACCTTGAAGGCGGCGGTGAAGCTGACCGGTTGCCCGCCCAAGCCGCTTTGGGACTGGGCCACCAGGGCGCGCAGCGCCATGTAGCTCAGGGAAAAAAGCAAACACGCCGACCCGTGAACCGCCACGCTGCGCACCCACGTCGCGCTCTCGAACCGGAACCGCCGCGCCAGGAAGATGACCGGAAACGACAGCACCGCAAACACGTACCAGTCGGCCAGGGTCCAGCTCAGCGCGTGGCCCCAGGTCACCGGGTTGTCCGCCCGAGCCATCGAGATGTAATACTGGCTGGCGAAGGCCAGCCCAACCAGGGTCCAGAACCCGAACACGAGCAGGGCTTTGGCCCACCGGGTTTTGATGATCGAGCCGTCGCGCATCGTGATATGGACAGCTTATCCAGTTTCAGGTTTAATGCAGCCACAAAATTTCATCTTGCCCGCCGGTGATTGACAGCCCTCCGATCCGGACCGCGAAGCTAACGACGCTGAGGTCGCCGCTGGACGCGCCGAGACGGCGCGCCGTCGTCAAATCCGCCAGCGGCGCGGCCGGAGGCCGCAGCCCTACCGAACAGCGGTTCATGGGAAGCTCCCACGGTCCCTCGACCGTGCATCGCGGCCGTGAACTTGGTCGGGCGGCGCTGACGCACTGCTGGGCCGAGCGTCAGCTTGATCCTGCGGCGGAGCGCTGCATGGAGAGTTGGCGGCGGCTCCTCCTGGGCATGGCGAGGATGGCGGCGACTGCGAGCATGATGTGCCTGGTGGGTTGCTCGCGCACTCCGTCCGCGGCGTCGGAGGCGGCTGGGCCATCGTTGAAACCGTCCTCCGCCATCCCCGTGGCGAAATTCACCGATATCACCGTCCAGGCCGGCATTCATTTCGTCCACCACAACGGCGGTTATGGGGATAAGCTGCTGCCCGAGACGATGGGCGGGGGTGTGGCGTTTCTTGATTACGACAATGACGGCCGTCCGGACTTGCTGTTCATCAACTCGAGCGACTGGCCCTGGCACGTCACGCCGGGCAGCCCTCCGGCGACGATGGCGTTGTATCACAACGACGGCGATGGCCGGTTCAGCGATGTGACCGCCGGCTCGGGGTTGGATGTCAGTTTCTACGGGATGGGCGTGGCGATCGGCGATTATGACAACGACGGCTTGCCCGACGTGTTCATCACGGCCGTCGGTCGGAATCACCTCTTTCACAATCTCGGCGGCGGCAAATTCGTGGATGTGACCGATCAGGCCGGCGTCGGCGGTTGGCCCGGGCAGTGGAGCACCAGCGCGGCCTGGATTGATTACGACAACGACGGCAAGCTCGACCTGTTTGTGTGCAATTACGTGCAGTGGTCGCGCGATTTGGACTTGAAGGCGGGTTACACCATCCCCGGGATCGGCCGGGCCTACGGGCCACCGCGCCATTTCGAGGGCACCTTTCCCTACCTCTACCACAACGACGGCCACGGTCATTTCACCGACGTCTCGGCCCGGGCGGGGGTGCAGGTGCGCAATCCGGCGACCGGCAAGCCGCTGGCCAAATCGCTTGCGGTCGCTCCGGTGGATGTCGATAACGACGGCTGGATCGACCTGGTGGTGGCCAACGACACCGTCCAGAATTTCCTGTTCCATAACGAACGCAACGGCACCTTCAAGGAAATCGGGGTGAAGACCTACATCGCCTTCGATACCTATGGCCAGACCCGCGGCGCGATGGGGATTGACGCCGCCCGGTTCCGCAACGACGACGCGCTCGGCATCGCGATCGGCAACTTCGCCAACGAAATGAACGCCCTCTATGTGGCCCAGCGCGATTCGCTCATGTTCACCGACGAAGCAGTCAACGAGGGCATGGGCCCGGCCAGCCAGAACCTGCTCAAGTTCGGCCTTTTCTTTTTCGATTACGATCTCGATGGGCGGCTGGATCTGCTCACGGCCAACGGCCATCTCGAACCGGACATCAACCGGGTCCAGAAAAATCAGCATTACCGTCAACCGGCCCAGTTGTTCTGGAACTGCGGCTCGCGGCAGGGCGCCAGCTTCGTGCCCGTGCC
>JAGWYX010000244.1 GCA_018969165.1 Verrucomicrobiota bacterium | reverse complement strand
TCTCCTGGAGCTTGGCCATGACGGTGGTGGGGTCCTGCGCCTTGGTGATGACTTCCTCCTGGGAGATGATGCCGGCCTGGTATTTCTCGAGCAGGAAGCTGTCCAGGGTCACCATCCCGTACTTGGCCCCGGTCTGGATGTCCGAGTTGATGCGGAAGGTCTTGTTGTCGCGGATCAGGGCGCTGATGGACGGGGTGTTGATCATGATCTCGAACACGGCGATCCGGCCCGGCTTGTCGCACCGCGGCAACAACAGTTGCGAAATCACCGCCTGCATCACCGTGGAAAGCTGGATGCGGATTTGTTCCTGCTGCGTGGTCGGGAAGGCGTTGACAATACGGTCGATGGTCTTGGCGGCCCCGGTCGTGTGCAGCGTCCCAAACACCAGGTGCCCCGTCTCGGCCGCCGTGATCGCCGCGTCGATCGTCTCCAGGTCGCGCATTTCACCGACCAGGATCACGTCGGGATCCTGCCGCAGCGCGCGGCGCAAGGCCTCGCCGAAGGTCGGCACGTCCACGTTGACCTCCCGCTGGGTGATCACGGCTTTCTTATGCTTGTGATAATACTCGATCGGATCCTCGATGGTGATGATGTGGGCGTCCTCGCGTTCCTCGTTGATAATATTGATCATCGACGCCAGGGTCGTCGTCTTGCCGGAGCCGGTCGGCCCGGTCACCAGGACCAGCCCGCGCGGTTTGTACAACAGCTCGCGCACCGACGGCGGGATGCCGATCTCGTCCAGCTTCAGGAGCTTGGTGGGAATCTGGCGGGCGACGACGCCGAAATTGCCCTTTTCCTTGAACACGCTGACGCGGAACCGGGCCAGCTCGCCGAAGGCGAAGCCGAAGTCCACCGTGCCGCGTTCGCGGACCTGCTGGACGTGTTCCTCGGAGGTAATGCTCCGCATCAGCTCCTCGGTATCCTCAGGCCGCAACGGGGGTCCTTCCACCCGGTGCAGAACTCCGTGGAGCCGGATCACCGGCGCCGTGCCCACGCGCAAGTGCAAGTCGGCCGCCCCTTCGGACACCACCAACTGCAACAGATCGGACATCGAATAGGACATAATTCAACTCGTTCAGTTCATGCTGATCCGCATCGGGTGGATCAGTCCGCGTCTAGAATGGTCGCGCGGATGACTTCTTCGGGGCTGGTCATCCCCGCCAGCACCTTGCGCGCCCCGTCCTCGCGCAGCGTGCGCATCCCCATCTCTCGCGCCCGCTGGCGCAAGACCGACGACGGCACCTTGTCATAAATCAGTTTGCGCGCCTCGTCGTCGATGACGAACACCTCAAAAATCCCGAATCGGCCGCGGTAGCCGGTCTTGTTGCAGTCGGGGCACCCTTTGCCCCGTTGGAACGTGGCGTTGGCCAGGTTGTTCGGGTCCACGTTCAGCGATTTCAATTCCGCGTCGCTCGGTTGGTACGGCGAGGCGCAGCGCTTGCACACCCGGCGCACCAGCCGCTGGGCCATCAGGGCCCGCGTCGAGGAGGCGACCAGGAACGGTTTGACCCCGATGTCGATCAACCGGGTGACCGCGCTCGGGGCGTCATTGGTATGCAGCGTCGAGAATACCAAATGCCCGGTCAGCGACGCGTTGATCGCGATGGTGGCGGTCTCCAGGTCGCGGATTTCCCCCAGCATGATGACGTTGGGGGCCTGGCGCAGCATCGCGCGCAACGCCCCGGCAAACGACAGGCCGACCGCCTCGCTCACCTGCACCTGGTTGATGCCCGACAACTGGTATTCCACCGGATCCTCGACCGTGATGATCTTGCGGTCGGGCCGGTTGATGTAATTCAACACCGCGTAAAGCGTCGTGGTCTTGCCCGAGCCCGTCGGCCCGGTCACCAGCAGGATGCCGTCCGGCAACCCGATCAACCGCTCGAAGGTCTGCTGGTCGTCGGTGAAGAAACCCAGTTCGGCCAGCCCCAGCTTCAGCCCTTCCTTGTCCAAAATACGCATCACGATGCTTTCGCCGTGATTGGTCGGCAGGCAGGACACGCGCAGGTCGATGGTTTTGCCGCCGACGGCCATCTGGATGCGGCCGTCCTGCGGAATTCGCCGCTCGGCGATCGACATGTTGGACTGGATTTTCAGCCGGCTGATAATGGCCGCCTGCAGGCGTTTGGGCGGGCTCTTCATCTCGTGCAGCAAACCGTCGATGCGGTACCGCACCCGGAAGGTCTTCGACAGCGGTTCCAGATGAATGTCCGAGGCCCGCGCCTTGAACGCCTCGACGATGATCGTGTTCACCAGCTTGATGATCGGCGCATCGGCGTCCACCACCGACCCGTCGTCCTCGCCGCCCTTGCTGACGACCTTGCCCACCTCGACCTCGCCCTCGGTGATGTCCTGGATCATCTTGCCGACCGAGTCGTCGCTGGCACCGTAATAGCGGTTGAGGGCCGATTCGATCTCGTCCTCGGGCGCCACGCGGATGTCGATTTCCTGATTGAGCAAATGGCGCAAGCTGTCGATCGTGTCCAAATCCGAGGGATCCCCCAAAGCCACCGTGAGCGAGCCATTGTTGCGGAAGATAGGCACCACTTTGTAGCGCTTGGCGATGTGCCGGGGGATGGCCGAGATCACCTCGTCGGCCAACCGCATATCGCTCAGGCTGATCACCTCCGCGCCGAACTGGGCGGCCTTGGCGCGCGTCACATCGATCGGCTTGATAATTTTCTTCCCCAATAGCAGGTCCACCACGCCCGCGCCCGTCTCGTTGGCCTCGGCGCGGACCGGGGCCAACTGCTCGTTGGACACCAGGCCCATGTCCAGGAGCGAATCGACTAAATAATCATCTTTTGCTGCCACAGGTAGATTTCTGTTACCCCAACGAGTACCAAATCAAAATTGGAGTTTCGACATACTAGGGTTTCAAATTTCAATGTCAAATGCAGACCTCGGCCGATCAAAATCCGCGCCGCCGCCGCGCCTCGCGCCATTCGGATGACGCTCGCCGACCGCCCCATCCCCGGTCCTTTAGGCGTCGGACTCCGACCGCGCCGCCGATCCCGGCGGGAGACACTTTTCCCATCCGCCACCCAGTCCGGCGCCGGGCGGCCTGGCTCGACCTGGGTCCGAAAGCCGGCGGCCTTTGGGCTGCTCCACCCGACACCGTGTCCCCGACCTCGGCCCTCGCGATGGACACCATCCAGCGACCCGCGATCCAGGGTTCGGGCGCCAGCCGTGTTGCCACGTCGGCCAACTCGACATCGCTGCTTTGATTATACATACGCCTGTTTTCGAGCAAACGCCATGCCGAACCTGCTCGGGTGAAAACCGAAAAACACCGACGCCTTCGCCTTAGGCGCTCGCCCCCCGTCCCAATCGAAAACAAGCCCACAACCCGCTGCCACGTAAAGAGATGTTGCGGCCGTTTGGCCTTCGGCGATGGGCGATGGGCTACGGGCCATTGGATGCGGGATGCTCCGAATTCATGCTTCCCGTTTCATGCCTCTCGCCTTTGGACTGTCTCCCTGCGCTCCTGCCTTGACGCCTCCGGCGTCGGCCATCAGATTCCTCCACGCCCATGTCAGCGCGTGCGTCCCAACCCGAGTTGTTCGGTCCGCCCCCCGAACCGGCTCCGGGTCAATTCGATCTCCGCGTCACGCTCGATTACCAAGACCCTCACATTCGGCTCGAATGGTCGGAGCACTCCAGCCGCGTCGCCACCGCCACCGTCCGCTACGACACAGCCGCGCGGCTCCTGCGTTGGGAACTCGAACGCTTCGATGCCGGCACGCTCGCGGCCGACAGCACCAGCACCCATCGCGCCTCGATCCGCGCGCACCTCAAGCGGTTCCGGGAACTCTTCCCGGTCCGCGCCGACGGGTTCCACGCCGGCGCCATCGAGCTTGCCCCCGAACACCCGCCGACTGCGCCGGCCACCTGGGTCCCCCTGCAATTGCCGTCCGCGCTGCCCTGCTGGCTGTGGCTGGAGGGTCAAATCGTCCGAATGGCCCGCGATCTCGCCGCCACCGCCCGGTTGCCGACGCCGCCGATCCTGGAGGCACTGGCCTCCAACCCTCTGCTGCAGCGTGAGGCGCGGCGCCTGCAACGGCAACGCCAGGCCCAGGCCCAACGCGCCGAACGCATTCGCCTGGCCACCTTGCGCCAGCAGGCTGAAAAGCACCGACGCGAGCACGCGCGCCGATCCGCCACCCACCACCCGCCTGCCGCCACACCCGCCACCGCGCCCAGCCCGGTCACCCGGCCATTGCCGCCCGTGCCGGTGACGATCGACCCGCCGCACCTCGAACTCCAGGAAACTCTGCTGCCGCTGACTGACCTGCGCTCCTACTTCCTGGCCGAACGCGCCGCCCGCTGGTGGGTCTCCAATCAGACCGATGACCTGCTCGCCCTGCCGCATTGCCGCATCCAGCGCCTCGACTACCAGATTCGCACCGCCCTGCGCGTCCTGGGCCCGCTCCGCGGTCGCGCGCTCCTCTCCGACGAAGTCGGTCTCGGCAAAACCATCGAGGCCGGGCTCGTCCTCAAGGAGTATCTGACCCGCGGGATGATCAAACGGTTTCTCGTGCTCACCGTGCCGTCCCTGATCGATCAGTGGGAGGAAGAACTCCGCGAAAAATTCGGGCTCGAGACCGCGACGACCAATCACCCCGCCTTCCGGGCCAATCCCGACACCTTCTGGCGCGAGCACCCGGCCGTGATCGCCTCGATCCACACCCTCAAACAACCGGCGCACACGGCGATCGCCCAAACCGTCAACTGGGACCTGTTGATCGTGGACGAAGCCCATTACCTGCGCAACCGGACTTCGCAAGCCTGGCAGTCCGTCAACGGCCTGCCGCGCCAGTTTCTGCTGCTCCTCACCGCCACCCCGGTCCAGAACTCGCTCGAAGAACTCTACAACCTCGTCACCCTCCTCAAGCCTGGCCAACTCCCGTCGCCCAAGGAATTTCGCGCCCGGTTCATCGACTCGCGGCGCCCGCATCAACCCCGCGAGCCCGAGCAGCTCCGCCAGTTGCTCGGCCAGGTCATGGTCCGCAACACCCGCGCCAACGCCGGCGTCACGCTCCCACCGCGTCGCGCCGAGACCGTGCTGTTCCACCCGCCCGATCCCGAACGCCACCACCGCGAGCGTTGGGAGACCGAGTTTCGCGAAGCCCTGGCGCGACTCACCCCCGGCCAGGCCAGTCTCTGGGGTCGATTGCTGCTCCAGGCCGCCGGCAGCAGCCCCTCCGCCTGGCGCGAAATGCTCGAGTCCTTCCCCGACCGCGCCGCCGCCGCGCGCTGGACCACCGACGGCGATCATGCCGGGACTTGGACGCGCAAGACCGACTTGCTCCTCCCGCTCGCGCGCCTGCCGCACGGCGTCGTCGTGTTCACGCAGTTTCTGCGCACCCAATCCGCGCTCGAAGCGGTCTTGCGCGCCGCCGGCGCCCCGACCTGGGTCCTCAACGGCCAGACGCCGGCGGCTCAGCGCCAGAGCATCGCCGACCATTTCCGCGAGCAGGGCGGCGCGCTGCTCCTGACCCACAGTGGCACCGAAGGCCGCAACCTCCAGTTCTGCCAGCGCCTGGTCAACTTCGATCTCCCGTGGAACCCGATGGAAATCGAGCAGCGCATCGGCCGCCTCCATCGCCTGGGCCAGCAGCACCCGGTCCACATCTACAACTTCGTCCAGGCCGGCACCCTCCAGGAGCACCTGCTCGAAGTCCTCCAGGAAAAGCTCAACCTGTTCGAGCTGGTCGTGGGGGAGACCGGCTTGATCCTCGGCGACCGTTTCAGCAGCGACGAGTTCGCCGAGGAAATCCTGCGCCGCTGGCGCGAGAGCCAAGGCCGCGTGGCCGAGTCCTTCCAGGCCCTCGGCGATGAACTCGCCGCCGCCAACGCCCGCTATCAGCAGGTCAAACAACTCGACGCCACCATCTTCGCCGGCGACTACGAACTCCTATGAGATTGGCTAAACTGCCACCCGAACCCGGCGCGCTCCTGGATTTTTTCCGGGACGGCCTCGAATCCCTCGGCGCCATCTGCGAACCGACCTGGCACGACCGCCTTGAAGTCGTTGCCGAAGGTACGCCCGCCAAACTCTGGAACCCCGAGGGCGCCCTGACCGAGATCGAGCTGACCTTCCCCGCCGCCGACAACACCGCTCCGCGCCAGGCCGACCGCGAGGTGTTCCCCGGCTGCCCGTTGACCTTCCGGTTGGCCGAGACCCTGCGGTCCTCGGCCCTGACCGTGCAGCGGCTTTGCGTGCAAACCGGCGAGGCGCCGAAACCGCCACCGCGCGAGTTGCTCGAGCGACTGTGGCACGCTCAAATGCCCGCCTCCGGCCGCTGGCAGCAGGAGGCCGACTGCCGCGCCGCCTGGCATTGTTCGGCGCTGTTCCTGGTGCGG
>JAGWYX010000243.1 GCA_018969165.1 Verrucomicrobiota bacterium | reverse complement strand
GGCCCTCCAGGAGGGCTAATTTCTCCATATCCAACAGTCACACAGCGATTTAACCAGGCGACAGCAAATCCTGCAGCAAATCCTGGCAAATCCTGGGGTACAACAGAACTGCAAGCAACTGAGCTGCGCCCGCGGCGCGGGGGGGGCGTGTTTTGCCGTATTTTGCCGGTTGACAGGCCTGTCTGGGAAACCTATTTTCTCGGTCCGGTCGGAAACAGACGGTTGGAACCGCGGGCGAGGCGCGCCTGCATGGAGAGGAGCAAACAGATTGACTGAGATACGGATGAAGAAAGGCGAGTCGCTGGAGAAGGCGCTGCGCCGGTTAAAGAAGAAGATTGATCGCGAAGGCACGCTGCGCGAGGTCCGGAACCATCGGTACTTCGAGAAGCCGAGCGAGAAGCGCCGCCGCAAGATGAAGGTGGCGCGGTTCTCGGCCATGCTCAGCGCCCGTTACGCCGATCTGTAAGGCGGGTCGCGCTCGCGAGCGGGGCGGCGTCGATCCTTCTCCACGGATTTCCAAGCGCGGCTGAGACGCACCAAGATGTCGCCGCCCGTCGGCTCGGCCGTTCGGCCGGGTCGTTCCGGGGGGGTAGGGGACCAGCCGACGCCGCTTGCGACTGCGCCAGGCGGCGAAGAATCTGCATTAGTTCATGTATTCGCTCTCCACCTGCTGGAACTCGGGCCGGCACACCGATGGTCGGGCCATGCTGCGGGAAATCCGCGACCTGGGGTTCGAGTATGCTGAGTTGAGCCACGGGGTGCGGGTCAGTCTGCTGCCGGGGGTCATCGACGCCGTTGCCGCGGGGGAGATCAAGATTTCCACCCTGCACAATTTCTGCCCGTTGCCCATCGGGATCAACCACGCTGCGCCGAACATCTTCAAATTCACGTCTGGCGACGCGCGGGAGCGGGAGAATGCGTATCGGCATTCGGTCAAGACGCTGGAGACCGCGGCGCGGGTGGGCGCGCCGGTGGTCGTGCTGCACCTTGGGTGCATCGACCTGAAGGATTACACGGGTAAACTGATCGACCTGCTCGAACGCGGGCACAAAGGGACGTCCAAGTACGAGAAGCTTTGCCGTGAGGTGACTGAGCGTCGGGAGCAGAAAAAGGAGGCGGCCCTGCGGCTTGCGTACGACCTATTGACGCGGCTGGCGGAGCAGGCGGCGGTCCTGGGCTTGAAGCTGGGGATCGAGAACCGGGAGGCGTTGGAGGAAATCCCGTTCGAAACCGACTTCACCTTTTTCTTCCGTGATTTTCCCGAGCCGAACATCGGTTACTGGCACGACACGGGTCACGCGCAGATCAAGGAGAACCTGGGTTTTATCCATCATGCGATGCATTTGCAATCGTTGGCGGACCGGCTGCTGGGATTCCATCTGCACGACGTGCAACCGCCGGCGCGGGATCATTGTCCGCCAGGATCGGGGGCGATTGATTTTGCGGCGCTCAAGCCGTTTGTCCGGCCGGAACACATCAAGGTATTCGAATTAAATCCCGGGGTGCCGGTCGAGGCCCTGCGACAAGGGGTGGCGCATCTGAAAGGGATTTGGGGTGAGGTTTGAGCCGGCCCAGGAAAATCTGGCGGGTCGGTTGGCGGCTGGGCGTCGGGGTGGTGCTGTTGGGCTGGATTTTCCACGCCATCTTCGTCAACGAAGGCCGGCTGGCCTTGCGCCGGCAAGGGTTGGACTGGGACCGGCTGGGGCGCGCCCAACAATGGTCGGCAGCCTGGTCGCACGGCCCGCGGGAGTTGTGGGCGACGTTGAATCTGGTGGGGCCGATGGCGTTTGCGGTGTCGGTGGTCTGGATGGGGGCGACGGTGGCGCTGGGGGTTATTCGCTGGCGCATGGTCCTGGCGGTGCAGGGCTTGAATCTGCCCTTGAGCCGCGCCACGGAGATTTCGCTGGTCGCGCAGTTCTTCAATTCGTTCCTGCTGGGGTCCAGCGGCGGGGACCTGATGAAGGCTTACTACGCGGCGCGCGAGACGCACCACAAGAAGGCGGAGGCGGTGGTGACGGTCTTGGTGGATCGGCTACTGGGGCTGTTCGCCATGTTGTTGTTCGCCGGTGTGATGATGGGGTTCAACCGGTCGTTGCTGGCGCAGCAGGCTCGGCTGGGGGCGCTGGCGGCGGTGATTTTGGCCATGCTGGCCGGCTGCGCGTTGGTGGTGGGTCTGGCCTTCTGGGGGGGGCTGTCGCGCTGTTGGCCGGGGGCCCGGCAACGGCTGCGCCGGTTGCCCAAAGGCGAATTGTTGGAGCGCGCGCTGGAGTCGTGCCGTCAGTTTGGCCGGCGACCTGGATTCCTGCTCAAGGTGTTGGGGATCTCGATGGTCCTGAACGGCGCGTGCGTCCTCCAGATCCTGACCCTGGCGCGGGGGTTGGGGCTCGGGATGTCCGGGTGGGCGCTGTTGTTGATTGTCCCGGCCATTATCTGCATTGCCGCGCTGCCGATTACGCCCAGCGGGCTGGGTGTGCGGGAGAATCTGTACGTTTTGCTGCTGGCGGCGCCGCCGATCGGCGTCGAGCCCACCAAGGCCCTGTCGCTCTCATTGCTGGCCTACGCCGGGAGTCTGCTTTGGAGCCTGGTCGGCGGGGTGGTGTACCTCACCTTCAAGGAGACGCACCATCTGGCCGAGGTCTCCCGACCCGAAACGGTGGCGGAAGAGCTGGAGGGTCCTTGAATTCAGAGACCTGACCCGAGCAAGCGCAGCACCGAAGAAGCGATGTCCTTGCGTGAAGTGGCTACGGAGTTGGTTCGCCGCCTGCAGGCAACCGGGGCGACGGCCTACTGGGTGGGCGGCTGTGTCCGCGACCAACTCCGCGGGCAGCAGCCGGCCGACTACGACATCGCCACCTCGGCCCGCCCCGAACAGATCGAGCGGCTGTTCCCGCAGACCATCGCCGTCGGCCGCAAATTTGGAGTGATCATTGTCCTGGAAGCCGGTCACCCGTTCCAAGTGGCGACTTTTCGCGCCGAGGCCGAATACCAGGATGGGCGCCATCCGGACCAGGTGACCTTCGCCGACGCGCGGGCCGATGCCCGGCGTCGTGATTTCACCGTCAATGGCCTGTTCTTCGATCCAGTGCGCGGGCAGTTGTTCGACTGGGTGGAAGGGGAAGCGGACTTACGCGCGCGGGTCATCCGCACCATTGGCGAGCCGGGCGAACGGTTTGCCGAAGACCACCTGCGGTTGTTGCGCGCCGTCCGATTTGCCGCCCAACTGGATTTCGTGATCGAACCGGCCACGGGCGCGGCGGTTCAACGCCTGGCGCCGAGCATCCGCTCGGTGAGCGCGGAGCGGGTTCGTGAGGAGTTGCTGCGGGCGTTTCGTCCGCCGCACGCCGGGCGCGGTCTGCGCCTGCTGCGCGAGACTGGTCTGCTGGCGGAAATCCTGCCGGAACTCGTCGCCGCGGAAACCTGCGAGCAGCCGCCGGAGCATCATCCGGAAGGAACGGTGTTCGCGCATCTGATCCGCATGCTCGAGCAATTGCCGCCGGACTCACCACCGTCGCTGCCGTGGGCGGTGGTGCTGCATGACATCGGCAAACCGGCGACCTTTCAGCGCGACCCGGAGAGCGGCGCGATCCATTTTTATGGGCACGAGAAGATCGGGGCGGTCATGGCGGAGGCGGTGCTTCGCCGCCTCAAGTTCCCGCGCAAGCAGACCGAAGAGATCGTCGCCTGCGTCCGCCAGCACATGCAGTTCAAGGATGTCCGGCAGATGCGCAAGGCGACCTTGCGGCGGCTCCTGCTGCGGCCGACCTTCCCCGTGGAATTGGAGCTGCACCGGCTCGATTGCCTGGGTTCTCACGGTCAGCTCGATCTTTATGATTTCCTGGTCGCCGCCCGGCAGACCTTGGGCCAGGAACCGCACCTGGTGCCGCCGTTGGTGACTGGCCGCGATCTGCTGGCGCTGGGCCTGGCACCGGGTCCCGCGCTGGGGGCGCTGCTGGCGGAAATCCGCGACAAACAACTCCAGGATGAGCTGCGGACGCGTGAGGAGGCGTGCGAGTGGGCGGCGAAGCGAATCGCGGGCGGCGGCGAATGCGATGGCCCGCAAGGGTCGTAGCGAGGGGTGCTTGAGATCGCGGGTGAGCGGGACCGCTGGGTGCCTCCGCGGTGCTGGTTGCCGACGACTCGCGAGCGGTTCTGAGGCGGCTTCCAGAGGCGGTCGTCGTGGGGATCAAGTCCGCACTTGGCCGGAGCCGAGGCCCAGCCACTTGTAGCTCGTCAACTCCTCGAGACCCATCGGGCCGCGCGCGCCAATCTTGTCGGTGCTGATCCCGATCTCGGCGCCCATGCCGAACTCGCCGCCGTCGGTGAACCGCGTCGAGGCATTCCAGTAAACCGCCGCCGAATCGACCTCGGCCAGGAACCGGTTCGCGTGCGCCTCGTTCCGGGTCACGATGCTGTCCGAATGCGCCGAACCGTAGTGGTTGATGTGCTCGATCGCCGCGCCCACGCCGTCCACTACGCCGACGTTGAGCACGTAATCGTTGTATTCGGTGTAGAAATCCTGCTCGGTGGCGGGCCGGATTTCGGATTTCGGATTCTTGATTTCAGATTTTAGAATCGTCTCGGCCGCGGGATCGGCGCGCAACTGGACGCGCTTTTCTCCCAGCCGCAACGCGATCTTCGGCAGGAAGGCCGCGGCGATCCGGCGGTCCACCAACAGGGTTTCCATCGCGTTGCACACCGCCGGCCGCTGGCACTTGGCATTCATCACAATCGCCTCCGCCATCTCCAGGTCCGCGTCGGCATCGACGAACACGTGGCAGACCCCTTTGTAATGCTTGATCACCGGCACCTTCGAGCACTCGGCCACCGCGCGGATCAGGCCCTCGCCCCCCCGCGGCATGCAGAGGTCCACGTATTGCGCCAGCGCCAGCAGCTCGCGGATCGCCTCCCGGTCCGGCGTCGGCACCAACTGGATGGCGTGCTCGGGGAAGGCCGCGAGCTGCGCGCGCGCGGCGGCGACCATCGTCTCGGCGATCACCCGGTTCGAGTGGGTCGCTTCCTTGCCGCCGCGCAGGATCGTCGCATTGCCCGACTTGAAGCAGAGACTCGCGGCGTCGGCGGTGACGTTCGGACGCGATTCGTAAATGATGACGACGACGCCGATGGGCGTGGAAACCTTTCGCAGCTTGAGGCCGTTGGGCCGGGTCCGCTCCTCGAGCACGCGGCCGACGGGATCGGGCAGGGCGGCGACTTCGCGCAGGCCCTTGGCCATGCCGGCGACGCGTTTGGCATCCAGTCTGAGCCGGTCCAACATGGCGCCGCTGAGACCCGTTTTGGCGGCGGCGTCGAGATCGCGTGCGTTGGCCTCCTGGATGGCGGCGCCGTTTTTGTCCAGCGCCTCGGCCATGACGAGCAGGCACCGGTTTTTGTCGGCGGTGGTCAATCGGGCCAGGTCGCGTGACGCGGTCTTGGCTTGCCGGGCCAGTTGCGTCATCTGTTCGCTCAACGTCATGCCGGAAAGGTAAGCCGAAATCGGCGGGTTAAAAGGGGAAATCACGGGGTGCCTGGGTCATGGCACGAGGCGCGGGCGGGCGGTGAAATCCAACCGGAGGACCGGCTCGATCGCCACCGTGACGTTGACCTTGCCCTCGGGGATCGAGCGGGGTGAGAGAGGTTCGGCCAGGATGGATTGCCATATCAAGGGATCGAACAGGTTTTCGAGTAAAGTGCCGTGGGCATCGGTGAAGACCTGCCCCACCTCGACCTTGTCCAGGACCAGAAGGGTGCCGTCCGCCAGACGCTGGCTCGGACGCCGCGTCGCCTCGAAGGCCACGACGATCGCGACAGCGATCACGCCCAGCCCGAGCCACACGCTGCGGTCGGCTTTCATTCACCCGCCGCGCCGGCGGGATCGTCCGATCCGGATTGCTCGCATAGAGATGTGACAGGCCAGCCGCGGTGCCGGTTCAAATCATATCCGCTGAACCCGCTTGAAGCGGATTCTGCCATTGCAATCCCGGGAATCGCGCGAAATCGGCGTCGGTCGAAGCCAAGGTCAGGCCGTGTTCGATCGCGAGGGCGGCCAGGTGGGCGTCGGGGACCAGGTTCGCGCGAGTCGTCGCCGCGGCTAACAACTGGCCGAGCACTTCGCGATGGCGGTCGGTCGGTGTTGGGACCCAGACGTTCGGGCAATCCAACCAGGCTCCGACTTGCGCCCAGGCGGCGCTGATCCGTTCGGGCTGCGGGAAAATGCGCGGGTTCGAGACCAGCCGCACGAATCCCAGCAGGCTCGGCCAAGGTAGTCCGACGAGCCGGCCTCCGTTGAGCTGCTCATCCAGCCAGGTCTTGGCGGCGTCATGTCGCGGCAGCGAGCGGACATGGGCGTAAACCAGGAGATTGGCATCGACAAGG
>JAGWYX010000242.1 GCA_018969165.1 Verrucomicrobiota bacterium | reverse complement strand
GCGACTACCTGCTGGCGGTCAACGGCGCGCCGCTCGACACCACCCAGGATCCCTGGGCCGCCTTTCAAGGGCTGGCCGATCAAACCGTCCAATTGACCGTGAACGACAAGCCGTCCTTTGACGGCGCCCGCGACGTCCTGGTCCACACGCTGGCGAGCGAGGCGCGGCTCCGCAATCTGGCCTGGATCGAGGCCAATCGCCAGCGGGTGGAGGCGGCGACGCACGGCCAGGTCGGCTACGTCTATGTGCCCGACACCGGGGTTAACGGCCAGGACGAGCTGGTGCGCCAGTTCCGCGCCCAATATGACAAGGCGGGCCTGATTATCGACGAACGCTTCAACAGCGGCGGCCAAATCCCGGATCGCTTCATCGAGCTGCTCCACCGGCCGCTGTTCAACTTCTGGGCCGTGCGCGACGGGCGGGACTGGGAGACTCCGTGGATTTCGCACCCCGGGCCGATGGCCATGCTGATCAACGGCTGGAGCGGTTCGGGCGGCGACGCCTTCCCGTTTTACTTCAAGAAGGCCGGGCTGGGGCCGCTCGTCGGCCAGCGCACCTGGGGCGGGTTGATCGGCATGACTGGCGCGCCGAGCCTCATCGACAACGGCAGCGTCACGGTTCCCACCTTCGGCATTTACAGCACCAACGACCAGTGGATCATCGAAGGCTACGGGGTCGATCCGGATATCCCGGTGGTGGACGATCCGGCGCAGATGGCGCGCGGGGTGGATCCGCAGCTCGAACGCGCGATCGCCGCGGTGCTCGAGGAAATCCAGCGCCACCCCCCGACCCAACCCCGCAAACCCAAATACCCGGATCGCGCCGGGAATTGATTTTGCTCAGGTGGGGACGCCGCAGCGCGGCGTCCTTACCGGAATGGTTACCTGTCGAGGCGCGCCTCCGACCTCAAGTCACCTTTGTCATGCATCTTGGACTAATCTTTTCCGTCGTCCGTTTCCCCTGCGCGCCTCGCTCAGAGGGTCCGTGCGGTGGTAAGAGACGCCCGCACCAGCCGATCTTCTTTTGGAGCGCGGGTCCGCGACCCGCAGCGGCGGCGAGGCGGACGGGGCCTGGAATCATATTCGATCCCAATTGCAGGGTGAGCGTGCGGCGGCTCGCAGAGCCGCGCTCCGGGCCAAAATGGCTGTGCCGGAACGGTGCTAAAATTCGACTTGGTTACACCGAGTTTCGCGGTTCAAGGACTCTCGTCAAACCCGCAAGGGCAGGTGAAGATAGAGCTGGCTGAGGCCACGGCCGCCGTAGTCGGCCGCCAGCCAGATCAAGGCGATGCCCGCGACCGGGGTGAAGTCGATCCCGGCCAGCCGCAGCGGCAAGCCGGACAACGGCCAGAGCAGGTTGCGGGCGGTGGCATTGACGTAATTCCAGAACGGGTAATTGCCGAGGTAAACGTAACTGTTCAGGACGTGCAAGCCGAGCAGGGCGACGATGAGGTGCTTCCAGCTCAGGTAGGCGCACACGCCGATGACCAGGGATTGCTGCAGCAAATGGGCGGGGGATTGTGCCGGGGGGATGATCTCCAGCCGAGCCAGGCCCACGGCCGACCCGCTCCAGCACGCCGCGCCGAGCAGCAGCGGCAGGAGCAGCTTCAGGCCCAGCGGCCACCGCTCCAGCCAGCCCAGGTGCAGGCGGACCAACCGTTGCAGCGGGTCCGTGTCGGGCAGGCCCCGGTTGGCGATCGAGAGCAGGAGCAGCCAGCAATAAAACATCCCCAGCACCAGGCCGAAGCTCAGGAACGAAAAGATGAGCATGCGGCTGAAGTAATCGCTGCGAAACGGCAGCGCGATCGCCTGCAGTTGCAGGTTGGGGGTCCAGTCCACCGCCGAGCCGATCTGCCAGTAGAACAGCGCCCGGAGCAGGAGCAATCCCAGCAGGCTGCCCAGCGAGGTCCAGCGCCGCGCCCGCCCCGCGCCAGCCTTGGTCAGGGTGGCCACCAGCGACACGACGGGCGGCCGCCGACGGGACATGAAACCCGTGGACCGCCAATTGATCCACAGCAGCAGACCGGCAATGTTCAGTGTCAGGTCGATCAGTCCCATGCGCCAGCCGAAGCAGCGGGGCGGACAACGTCGCGGGGTTGGCCGCTCCGCCACCGGGCCAAGAGACCATAAATCAGGGCGCTTGACAATCCAGATTACATCCGCGCCAGCAGCGTCTCCGCCATGGCGGAGGGCGTCGGCGCGACGGCGATGCCGGCGGCCTTGAAGGCGGCGATCTTGGCCGCCGCGGTGCCTGTGCCGCCGCTGATGATCGCCCCCGCGTGGCCCATCCGCCGGCCGGGCGGCGCGGTCGCCCCGGCGATGAAGCCCGCAACCGGTTTCCGGCAATGCGCCCGAATCCACTCCGCCGCCTCCTCCTCCGCCGAGCCGCCGATTTCGCCGATGAGAATGATGCCGTGGGTGTCCGGATCGTCGTTGAACAGCCTGAGGATGTCGAGGTGCGACGAGCCGTTGACCGGGTCGCCGCCGATGCCGACGCAGGTGGACTGGCCGACGCCGCGGCACGTCAGTTGCCAAACCGCTTCGTAAGTCAACGTGCCGCTGCGCGACACCACGCCGACGTGCCCCGGTTTGTGGATGTAGCCGGGCGCGATGCCGATCCGGCAACCGCCGCGGGAATCCGGGCCGTGGCCGGGCGTGACGATGCCCGGGCAATTCGGGCCGATGAGCCGGGTTGGGCGGCCGGTCATGGCGCGTTTGACCTTCACCATGTCGTTGACCGGGATGCCCTCGGTGATGCACACCACCAACTCGAGCCCCGCGTCGCCCGCCTCCAGGATCGCGTCGGCGGCGAACGGCGGCGGAACGAAAATGGCCGAAGCGGTCGCCCCGGTTTGACGGGCGGCCTCGGCGACGGTGTCGAAGATTGGCACGCCGTGGCCGGCGTGCTCGAAGGTCTGGCCGCCTTTGCCGGGCGTGACGCCGGCGACGATCCGGGTGCCGTAGTCCAGGCTCAGTTTGGTGTGGCGGGCGCCGAAGCTGCCGGTGATGCCTTGAACGAGCACCTTGGTTTGCGGGGTGACGAGGATGGACATCGGGAAGTTAAGATTTCAGATTCTGGATCGCAAATTTTCGATTTGGCGAGCGGTCAGGCCGCTGGAATCGGGCCGCCGGCCACGAGTCGATTCGCCCGCGAGTCCACGCGCAGGTTCATGCCTTCGAGCGAGCGCGCGCCCAGGATCTCCAGGTCCCCCGGTTCGCCGAAAATGACCTCGTCGATGGTCAGCGCCGCTCCGACCCGGATGACCGCAAACCCGACGGCCCGGGTGATTTGTTGGCCGTTCGCCATCACGAAAGTGTAATCCTCTTTCTCGGGTTTGACGCCGATCCGCTGGAGGGTTTTGGCATTGATCCAGGTGAACTCGGCGCCGCTATCCACGCGCATCTTGGGGATCGCGGCCCGCCGGCTGCGCTGCACATGATGCTCGACCTCACAGCTCGTATAAACTGTTCCCATACGTTTTCGCATGCCCTTACGTTACGTCTTTGTCACCGCGCCGACCACTTTCTCGGCCCCGTCGGCCATCGAGTCGGCGGTGATGAGCGGCAGGCCCGAATCAGCGAGGGTCTTTTTGCCGGCGCCGACGTTGTTGCCTTCGAGCCGGACCACCAAGGGCAGGTTCAGCCCGGTTTCTTTCACCGCGGCCACGATGCCGGTGGCGATGATGTTACAGTCCATGATTCCGCCGAAGATATTGACCAGGATCCCCTGCACGTTGGGGTCGCTCATGATGATGCGGAAGGCGGCGGTGACCTGTTCGGCGCTGGCGCCGCCGCCGACATCGAGGAAATTGGCCGGCCTGCCGCCGTAATGCTGGATGATGTCCATCGTGGCCATTGCCAGACCCGCGCCGTTGACCAGGCAGGCGATGTTGCCATCCAGCTTGATGTAATTCAGGCTGTGCTTGCTGGCCTCGATCTCGAGCGGCGCTTCCTCGGCCAGATCGCGCATGGCCTGGATGTCCTTGTGCCGGTAAAGCGAGTTGTCGTCCAGGCCGATCTTGCCGTCCACGGCCACCAACGTTTCCCGGCCGTCGGGCAGTTCGACCCGGCCCAGCGGGTTGATTTCGACCAGGGCGGCGTCGCATTCCCACCACGTCTGGTACACGCCGGCAAAGAGTTTGACCGCGGCATTGATCAGGTCACCGGTCAAACCCAGCGCCGCCGCCAGCTTGCGCCCCTGAAACGGCATCAGGCCGACGGCCGGGTCGATGACCTCGCGTGTGATTTTCTCGGGCGTCTTGGCGGCGACCTCCTCGATGTCCATGCCCCCGGCCGCGCTGACCATCAGGATCGGCCGGGACAGGGCGCGGTCCAGCAGGGCGGCGCAATAGAACTCCTGTTTGATCCGGGAGGCGGCCTCGACGAGCACCCGGTGCACGGGCCGGCCCTCGGCCCCGGTTTGTTGGGTGACCAGCACCTGGCCGAGCATGGCCTGGGCAGCGGCCTGGGTCTCGTCGGCCGTCCGGCAGAGCCGCACGCCGCCTTGGAAACCGCTCTTGAACGTGCCTTTGCCGCGGCCGCCGGCATGGATTTGGGATTTGACGACGACCCGCTCGGCGCCGGTGGCGAAGAGCTTCTCGGCCAGCGCCCGGGCGGCGTCCGGCGTCGCGCAGACCTGGCCGGGGGGGACGAGCACGCCGAACTGGGCGAGCAACTGTTTGGCTTGATACTCGTGGATGTTCATCGCCGGTTACGGGCGCTCTTCGAGCGGCACATAATGCCGGAGGCCGTCGCCGGTATAAATTTGCCGCGGTCGGTAGATCCGGCTATGCGGATCCTCCATGACCTCGCGGTAATTGGCGATCCAGCCGGGCATGCGTCCGATGGCGAACATGACGGTGAACATCTCGACTGGGATGCCGATGGCGCGCATGATGATGCCGCTGTAGAAATCGACGTTGGGGTAGAGCTTGCGTTCGACAAAGTAAGCGTCGCTCAGGACGGCCTGTTCCAGGTGCTTGGCGATGTCCAGCAGGGGATCGCCGCGGTGCAGTTTGCCCAGCAGGTCGTCGCAGGCCCGCTTGATGATTTTGGCGCGCGGGTCGTAGTTCTTATAGACGCGGTGGCCAAAACCCATGAGCCGCTTGCCGCTTTGCTTGTCCTTGGCCGCCTGGATGAACTTGGAGCCGTCGTCCCCCTCGCGGTGGATCTGGTCCAGCATTTCGAGCACGGCCTGATTGGCTCCGCCGTGGAGCGGCCCCCAGAGGGCGCAGACGCCCGCGGCGGCGCTGGCGAACACGTTCGCCCGGCTGGAGGCCACCATGCGCACCGTCGCCGTCGAGCAATTCTGCTCGTGGTCGGCGTGGAGCAGGAAGATCAGGTCCAGGGCCCGGACCGCCTCCGGATTCAGTTCGTAATCCTGGTAGGGATCGGAGAACATCATGTGCAGGAAATTGGCGGTGTACTTGTAGGCCGGTTTCGGGTAGATGATCGGCAGGCCGCGCGATTTGCGGTAGGAGAAGGCGGCAATGGTCCGCACCTGGGAGATCAAGCGGGCGGCCTCGATCTCGAACTGCGTCTTGGGGTCCAGCAGCAGCTCCGGATAAAAGCAACTGGCGGCGTTGATCATCGACGACAGGATGGCCATCGGATGCGCGTTGGAGGGGAAGCCCTCGAAATGGAACTTGAGGTCTTCGTGCAGGAGTTGGTTGCGGGTCAGCAGCTCGGAGAAATTCCGCAACTCGGCCCGGTTGGGCAGCCGGCCTTGGATGAGCAGGTAGGCCACCTCGATGAAGGTCGATTTCTCGGCCAGCTCCTCGATCGGAATCCCGCGGTAGCGCAGGATGCCGCGTTCCCCGTCGATGAAGGTGATCTTGCTGTAGCAGGACCCGGTATTGGCGTAGCCGTCATCCAGGGTGATGTGCCCGGTCTGGTTGCGCAGGGTCGTCACATCGATGGCGCGCTCTTGTTCGGTCCCCTCGACGACCGGCAGGCTGTAAGTCTTTCCGTCGAGTTTCAATTCGGCATTCGTACTCATAGTCGTGTCTGCTGCCAGAGAGGCAGGAACGACCAAATTATTCAACCGAAATCGATTGCGCAACCTTCCAATGATTAAAATTGGCTGAACTGATGGTCCGCGAGCGGGAGTTCTTGAGTCCTGGAGCTTGCGGCCGCGCCGGACCGCAGCTTTGCCTTGCATTCGCGACGGCGGCCCGTCACATTCCCGCGCGTTCAATGAAAGCCGCCTGGTGCCTCGCCGTGCTGGGCGCGGGTTGGCTCCTGGTCGCCGCCCAGACCGCCTCGCGCCCGCTCGAACATGTCCAATTGTTCGGGCGCGAATACGTGCGCCTCAATGATTGGGCGCGGGCCTATCACTTCGAGGTGGCGTGGCGCGGCAGTCGCCAGGAACTGGTCTTGAGCAATCGCTGGGCGCGATTGGAG
>JAGWYX010000241.1 GCA_018969165.1 Verrucomicrobiota bacterium | reverse complement strand
GATTTCCTGAGGAAAAGTGGTCGGGGCGGTGAGATTTGAACTCACGACCTCTTGTACCCGAAACAAGCGCGCTAGCCAGACTACGCTACGCCCCGACCGCAAGCCCTGAAATGTGCCCGCCCGCGCGCGCTTTGGCAACGCGATTTTTCGGGCGTTTTCGATTTGTCATTTCATCGCCTTGTTTTACCCTGCCCGGCATGGCTCGCAATGCGCCATCCAACCGCGCCGAAACGCACGGCCTCCATGACATCGTCGGGATCGTTCTCCTGGCCCTGGCGTTCCTCCTCTTCGTCGCGTTGTTCTCCTACGCCCCCAACGATCTGCCCGCCAACTCCGTCCCGCCAAATGTCCCCAAGCACAACTGGATCGGCTCAGTGGGCGCCTACACCGGCTACGCGGCGTTTGTGCTGCTGGGCGGAGCCGCCTATATCCTGCCGGTGTTGCTGCTCCTGTTCGGCCTCGGCTACCTGCTCCAGTTGCTGGCCTACCTGCAGCGGCGCTGGATTTGGGCGCTGCTGCTGAGCTTCGTCAGCGCCGGGTTCCTCGACCTCTACGCCCACTCCGCGCTGATCCACCCGTTCGAGACCAATCTCCGCGTCCAGCCCGGCGGCCTCCTGGGCTCGGTGATGAATCAGTATCTCTTCTCGAATTTCGGCGAGGTCGGCGCCACCACCATCTTCGCCACCTGCTGGATCATCAGCCTCTACGGCCTCACCGATTTCCGGCTCGGCATCTGGGTGCGCGCCTGGTGGCAACGCCGCCGCGAAACCACTCCGGCCGCCGTGCCCGACGAAAAGGCCCTCGAACGGCGCGCCCGCGAACTCGAAAAACAAGCCCGCAAACTCCAGGAAGAAGTCGAGCGCTCCGGCCTGGGCGCCGATTTGCAGCCGGTCCCCGAACCCACCGTGCGCGACTTGAGTGTGCCACCGGCGCGCCCGCCGCAGGCCGCCCGTAAACCGGCGAAAGCCGAGAAAGCCGAATCCAAGGGGGACGCCCCCGCCGAGGAAGGCGAAGTGATCAGCGCCAGGGAAATTGCCGCGGCCACCACGGCGGACATTCTCGGCAAACCGGCCGGAACCAAACCGCCGGACGCGTCGCCAACGGCCACCGAACCGACGAAGGCACCCGCCGAGCCGGTCATCTCCGGCCTGCCGGTCACCCCTCCAAAACCAAAGGCGGCCCCGCGAAAACCCAAACCGATCGCCGTCGCCTCGACGCCGATGATCGGCGATTACCAGTTACCGCCGCTCGACTTCCTGAATTACCCCGATCCGACGATCAAGCCGACCGAATCCAAAGAGGAGCTGATGGCCAACGCCCGGCTGATGCAGAACACGCTGGCGCAATTCGATATCGAGGTTTCGCTGGGCGACATTACCAAGGGCCCCACCATTACCCGTTACGAGCTGCACCCGGCACCGGGGGTCAAGCTCGAGAAGATCACCGCCCTGTCCAACAACATCGCCGCCGCCCTCAAGGCCGAACGCATCCATATCCTGGCCCCGGTGCCCGGCAAAAGTTCGGTCGGCGTCGAAGTCCCCAACCCGGTCAAGACCATGGTCGTCATGCGCGACCAGCTCGAATCGGAGGAGTGGCGGCGCACCAAGGCGCGCATCCCCTTGGCCCTGGGCAAGGACGTTTACGGTCAACCGATCGTGGCGGATCTGGCCGAGATGCCGCACCTGCTGATCGCCGGCAGCACCGGGTCCGGCAAGTCGGTTTGCATCAACGGCATCATCACCTCGCTCCTCTACCGGTTTTCGCCCGACCAGCTCCGCTTCGTGATGATCGATCCCAAGGTGGTCGAACTCCAGCAATACAACCTGCTCCCGCACCTGGTCGTCCCGGTGGTCAATGACCCAAAAAAGGTCATCCTCGCCTTGCGCTGGGTCGTCAACGAAATGGAAAAACGCTACCAGATTTTCGCCAAGGTCGGCGTCCGCAATATCAAGGCGTTCAACGAACGGCCCAAAAACAAGCCGCTCCCGCGCCCCGAACCGGAGCTGCCGCTCACCGCCAAGAAAGAGAAGATCGAGGCCAACTCCGAAGGGTTCGCCGTCGAGTTGGACGAGGAGATTGTGGTGCCGCGCGACGAGGACATCGTTATCCCGGAGCGGCTCAGTTACATCGTTGTCATCATCGACGAATTGGCGGACCTCATGCTGGTGGCGCCGGCCGATGTCGAAATGGCGATTGCCCGGATCACCCAGATGGCTCGCGCCGCCGGCATCCACTGCATCGTGGCCACTCAGCGCCCCAGCGTCGATGTCATCACCGGCGTCATCAAGGCGAACATCCCGGCCCGCATCGCCTTCCAGGTGGCTGCCAAGGTGGACTCGCGCACGATCCTCGACGCGATGGGCGCCGACAAGCTGCTCGGCAAAGGCGACATGCTCTATCTGCCGCCGGGCTCGGCCAAGTTGATCCGCGCGCAGGGGGTGCTGATCACCGACCAGGAAATCCAGAATATCGTCGATTTCATCGCCAAACAGGCCAAGCCTAGCTACGAACTGGAAATCCACCAGCAGCTCCAAAAGCCGGTGAGCAACCTCGACGGCGACAACGGCGGGATCGACGAGGACGAAGACCTGATCGAGCAGTGCATCGAGGTGATCCGCAGCGAGCAAAAGGCGAGCGTGTCGCTGCTCCAGCGCCGCTTGCGCCTCGGCTACACCCGCGCCGCGCGGATCATGGACGAACTGGAGAACCGCGGCATCGTCGGCCCGAGCAAAGGCGCCGAACCCCGCGACATCCTCATCGACCTCGATGGCGGCGGCGCCGACGGCAGCACCAGCGCCGGGGACAAAGACCTGGCAAACGGGTAGATGGCCTTTCGGCCTGGATGCAGATTCGTTGGCGGGCGCACATTGTCGCAATGCAGCCGATGAGTCACAGCGGGTTTGAAAAATGCGGTGCGCGGCTGGGTCGTCCTCGACCAGCCGCAGCGCGCCCTGAGTTTCCGGCGCAAGTTGCCCAGCCGCGTGCCATTTTAAAAACACGGTCTCAACCGAATCCTTCGACCGCGCCGAGCGCCGCCTCGCCGCTCAAGCGCGCACGCGGGTCCAATACTTCGCGGGTCGCCCGGCCCCACCTCGTCCTCGGCCTCGCGCTGGGACTTTGGCTCCCTGCCCTGAACTGCGTTTCCGCCGAGCCGGTGCTCCTCGACCCGCGCCAGGCCCTCGAACGCACCTGCTTCCAGACCGGCCACCCGTTCTCCGAACGCAGCGACTTGCGCTCGGACGTCGCCATCGTCTATGGCATCGATCCCCAACTGCCGGACCGGATCGCCACCTGGCGCGCGCATGGCTACCGGATTCACGTCATGACCGGCGTCTCCTGGGGCCACTACCAGGATTACCTCTACGGCCGATTCGACGGCACCAACCACCAGGACGAAGCCCAGACCGACCGGACCGGGCGCAAGGTCAGCCACGGCGGCGACGTGTACTACATGTGCCCGGGTCAGAACTATGGCAAGTTCCTGTGCGTCGGCGTGCAGCGCGCCCTCGACGCCGGGGCCCAGGCAATTCACCTCGAGGAACCCGAGTTCTGGGTCCGCAGCGGTTACTCCGCCGGCTTCAAGCGCGAGTGGAAAGGGTTCTACGGCGACGACTGGGTGCCGCCGCACAATTCCGTGGACGCCCAATGGCGGGCCTCGAAGCTCAAATATTTCCTCTACCGCCGCGCGTTGCAGCAGGTCTTCGATTTCGTCCAGGCCTACAACCGCCAGCACGGGCGCCAGGTCCGGTGCTACGTCCCCACCCACAGCCTGCTCAACTACGCACACTGGCGAATCGTCAGCCCCGAATCGAGCCTCGCCCGACTGGACGGCTGCGACGGCTACATCGCCCAGGTCTGGACCGGCACGGCGCGCACCCCCAACCTCTACCGCGGCCGATTGGCCGAGCGCACCTTCGAGACCGCATTTCTCGAATACGGCGCGATGCAGAACCTGGTGCGCTCGACCGGCCGCCAGGTGTGGTACCTCAACGATCCGGTCGAGGACAACCCGAACCACGACTGGGACGATTACCGGCGCAACTGGGAATCGACGCTCACCGCTTCGCTGTTGCAGCCCGCGGTGTGGCGCTACGAAGTCATGCCGTGGCCGGAACGCGTCTTCAGCGGACGCTACCCGTCCCGCACCCAACCTGGCCGGCGCGAACCAATTCCGCCGCAGTATGCCACCGAACTCCAGACCGTCATCAATACGCTCAACGACATGAACCAGGCCCCGGTACGGTGGGATTGCGGTACTGAACGGGTCGGGGTCATGGTCAGCGACTCGATGATGTTCGAGCGCGGTGAACCAGACCCTGGCGACGCGCACCTGAGCGATTTCTACGGTCTGGCGCTGCCCTTGCTGAAGCAGGGTGTGCCCGTCGAACCGGTGCAATTGGAGAACCTGACGATTCCCGGCTGCCTCGACCGCTACGACCTGATCCTGCTGAGCTATCGCGGCATGAAACCCCTGAGCCCGGACGTGCATGCCCCGCTGGTCCGGTGGGTCAAGGCCGGCGGCGCGCTGGTGTTTGTCGATGACGACGGCGATCCCTACAACGCCGTGCGCGAATGGTGGAACCGCGGCCCCAATCACTATTCCACCCCGCGCGAACACCTGTTCGATCTGCTCGGCCTGGCGCGCGGCGCCAAACCCGGCCGCTACGCCGTGGGCCGCGGCGTGGTCGATTTCCGCGCCTTCGACCCGGCACAACTGGCCCGCGAACCGGACGGACCCGACCGATTGCTCCGGGCGGTGCGCGCCGCCATCCGCGGCACGCGCACGCGCTGGCGGGAAACGAACTACTTGCTGCTGCGTCGCGGCTGCTACGTCATTGCCGCCGGGTTGACCGAGGGTGCGGACGCCCCGCCCCGAATCCTCACCGGGCGATTCGTGAATTTGTTCGATCCGCAATTACGGGTGCAGACGCGAATCGAGTTGACGCCGGGCGACCGCAAATTGCTGCTCGACCTCGATCGCCTCCGCGGGAGCCGCACACAAGTCCTGGCCGCCGCATGCAAGGCCTTGCCGCTGCCCTCCCCCTCACGGCAGTTTCGCTGTGTCGTCGAAGGCGTCGCCCAAACACCGGGAGGAGTCCTGCTGCGGATCCCAGCGCGGCCACGCCAGGTGACCCTGCAGGGCGCAGCCGTCCAGGACCGCCAGTACGAGGCCAAGCCCGGGCTGCTCTGGCTCCGCTTCGCGAACGAGGCCCGGCCGCGCGAGCTGCGGGTGACGTTTTGAGTTCACGTCGTTGGCACCCGCGGAATGGGGCCGGACGGATGAGCCGGGGCCGCCGCTGATGCGGCGATTCGTACGACCTGAAATTTTGATTTCAATTCCCCCGCCGGGTTCCTAGTATGTGGATTTCATCGCGGTGACCCCGCGAGCTGACAACACAACACGACTATGCCACTGACACACACCCGAGACCTGTTCGCCAAGGCGCTGAAAGAGAAATACGCGCTGGGGGCGTTTAACGTGAACAACATGGAATTGCTCCAGGCCATCGTCGAGGCATGCGAGGAGGAAAAGGCCCCCGTGATGCTGCAGATTTCCAAAGGGGCGCGCCAGTACGCCAATCCGGTCTATTTGAAAAAGCTCATCGAGGCCGCCATCAGCCTGACCAATATCCCCATCGCCGTGCACCTGGACCATGGGGACTCCTTCGAGCTGTGCAAGGAGTGCATCGATGAAGGGTTCACCAGCGTCATGATCGACGGCAGCCACCTGCCGTTCGACAAGAACGTCGAGGTCTGCCGCCGGGTGGTCGAATACGCCCACAAACACAACTGCGTGGTCGAAGGCGAGCTGGGGCAATTGGTCGGCGCCCAGTTCGACGAAGGCGAGGCCGGCGGTGGCTTCTCCAAGGGCGGTCACTACACTCACCCCGAGGAGGCCGTCGCCTTTGTCAAGGCCAGCGGCGTCGATTCGCTGGCCGTCGCCATCGGCAACTCCCACGGTGCCTACAAATTCAGAGGCGCTCAACATCTGGACCTGGACCGGTTGAAGGCGATCAAAAAGACCCTCCTGGACGCGGGCCTGGGCGATTACCCGCTGGTGCTGCATGGCGCCTCGAGCGTGCCCAAGGAACTGGCCGAGGAAATCAATCGCTACGGCGGCAAACTGGGCGAAGACACCGCCGGCGTGCCGGAAGCCGATATCGAGGTCGCCCGCCGCGTCGGTTGCACCAAGGTCAACATCGATACCGACCTGCGGTTGGCCATGACCGCCGCCATCCGCAAGGCCCTCTTCGAGAACCCCAAGGAATTCGATCCCCGCAAATACCTCGGCCCGGCCCGCGCTCGGGTCAAGGAACTCGTCCGGCACAAAGTCAAAAACGTCCTCTGCTGCGCCGGTCACGCCTTTGATTGACGCCCACCGCGGGCCGGCCACCCGCCTCACC
>JAGWYX010000240.1 GCA_018969165.1 Verrucomicrobiota bacterium | reverse complement strand
GGCCAAGGCCAATTTGCCCTGGGGCGTCGTTGCGCGGGCAGTCGAGTATCGCCGAGGATACCCTCCTACCCGCGCGCCTAGCCCCAGGGCAAATTGGCCGCTGGCAAACTGTATTCTATTCCAGGGTCTGGTCAGTAACCATCCGTCAAAAAACCGGGGATGGCGCCGTCGAGCGGGATTTTGCCCGGGGCCGTCGCGGATTATCCAGGCCTTGGCAACCAAGGGTCCGACCGCGAGCGCCGAGGTCCGGAGGGTTTCGCGCCAAAACCCGGTTGGCTACTTCTCGCTCTTGGCCGGTTTGCTGGCCCCGCGTTTGCCGCCGGCGGTCAGGACCACCCCGGTCAACCACCCGACGGCGAAGAACGCGAAGTACATGATGGCCGCGGGTTGCTTGAGGGCGGTGGGCAGGATCGGCGGCAACAGGAACTCGACCGTCTGCTTGTTGTGCAGGCCCATCAACACCAGGAGCGACAGGACCACCAGCGCGAACAGGGTTTTGAGGAGCAGCTTGGCGTTCATAATCTGAGCTTCCCGCACCTTAGGGAATCCCCTTGCATGCGTCAATGGCCTTGTGTCTCATTCCGCCGTGAGCATCAGCACCAGGACCGGCGACGCAGGGACGACGGGCTTGATGTACAACCGGCGGGTCTCGAAGACCCATCCGCGCGTCGAGGCCTACGGTTGCGTCGATGAACTCAACACCGCCCTGGGCGTGGCGCGCGCCGCCGCCGCATCGGATTTCATCCGCCAGCACCTCCTGCGCATCCAAAAAGACCTGGTCCTCCTCATGGGAGAACTGGCGACCGCGGTCGAGGATCTGCCGCGCTACCGGGGGGATGGCTTTAGCGTGCTGACCCCCGGCCAGACGGCGCACTTGGATCGGCTGGTGAGCGAGCTGGAGGCGCAGCAGATCACTTTCGACGGCTGGGCCACGCCGGGAGCCGCGCCCGCCGCCGCGGCGTTGGACGTGGCTCGGACCACCTGCCGTCGCGCCGAACGCCGCGTGTGCGGCCTGCACGAAGCCAGGGAGCTGAGCAACCCCGAGACCCTGGTTTATTTGAATCGCCTCAGCGACGTGCTCTGGCTCCTGGCCCGCTGGGTGGAAAGCCGGTGAACCTGGCTGCCGCCTGGATTCCTTGCGCCGGACCCATAGACCAGGAACAGCTCACCGCCGACGCGCCGTCGGGATTTGAGGACCAATCGAGCCGCATCGGCGAGCCGCTGGCAGCCCAGCCCGTCGGCGATGGTCGGCGCCGTCCGGCCGCCAAAAACGCTCGGGCACACCGTCAGATGAAGTTCGCGCACCAGCCGGGCGGCGAACAAGGCCGCGTTGAGTTCGCCGCCGCCTTCGCAGACCAGGCGGCGGACGTGCCATTTGCGGTGCAACCATCGCAAGGCGCGGCGAAAATCGATCTCGGTGTCGCCGCAAACGCGGACCTCGTCGGCCAAGGCGCGGAGGCGGCGGAGCTTGGCCGCCGGGACCCGGCGGGTGGTGAGGATCAGGATCGGTGAAAAGCGGTGCCGGAAAATTTCCGCGTCGGGATCGAGCGAGCCGGAACCGCTGACGACGATCCGCAGGTTGTATTCGGCCAGGTTAGACCGCAAACGGCGGGCGCGGTACCGTTTGGGTCCGGGGCCCAGGTTGATGGGATGCAGGTCCACGGTGCGCGCGCCGGCCATCACGGCGTCGGCGGTGGCTCGCAAGGCAAGCAGGTGCGCGCGGTCGCGGGCGCTGCTGAAGGCGGCGACGGCGCGATTGGCGGTGGTGATCTTGCCGTCGGCCGTCATGGCCATGTTGACCACCACAAAGGGGAGGCCGGGATTGCGGGTGTCGGGTCTCAGGGGTCGGGATTCAGGTTTTGGGTTTCAGTTCAGAGCAGGAGCATCGCATCGCCATAGCTATAGAAGCGGTAGCGCTCGCGCACCGCCTGTCGATAAGCCGCCAGCACCCATTCGCGCCCGTGCGACTCCCCGGGGCTGGCAAACGCGCTGACCAGCATCAGCAAGGTGGATTCCGGGAGATGAAAATTGGTGACCAGGCCCCCAACCACTTGGAACTCGAACGGCGGATAAATGAAGATGCGGGTTCGGCCGCCGGTGGCCGCGAGTAAACCGCGGTGTGCGCGGGCGGCGGTTTCCAGCACGCGCACCGTGGTCGTGCCCACGGCGATGATGCGGCCGCCGGCGCGCCGGGTTTCATCGAGGGTGGCGGCGGTGGCGGCGTCGAGTTCAAATCGTTCCTCGTGCATGCGGTGGTCTTCGAGATTGGCGGTCCGCACCGGGGCGAAGGTGCCAAGCCCGACATGGAGCGTGACAAAACAAACGCGCGCGCCGCGGGCGCGGACCTCATCCAGGAGTGGGTGGGTGAAGTGCAGGCCGGCGGTCGGGGCGGCGACCGATCCCGGTGGCTGGGCGAACACCGTCTGGTAGCGCTCGCGGTCCTGGGCGACCGCCGTGCCGGCGGTGCGGGTGATATAGGGAGGAAGGGGGGCCTCGCCCAGCCGGTTCAGGTGTTCGAGCAGATTCGTCGGGCTGGCGAAGCGCAGGCGGCAGTGGCCCTCGGCATTCTTTTCCAGGACCGTCGCCTCGAACTCGGTCGGGCGCCCGTCCGCCAGCAGCCGGAGGCGGGAGTTTGGGCGGAGCCGTTTGGCCGGGCGGGCCAGGCACCACCAATCATTGGCGCCATTCTCCGCGAGCAACAGCAGCTCGACCTGGCCGCCGCCGTCGGATTTCCGGGCGCGCAACCGGGCGGGGATGACGCGGGAATTATTGAGCACCAGCGCGTCGCCGGGCCGCAGGTAGGCGGGCAGCTCGCGAAAGGAGCGGTGTTCGAGCCGCCCATCCCGGCGGTGGAGCACCAGGAGGCGGGACTGGTCGCGTTCCGCCGCCGGGTCTTGCGCGATGAGTTCCGGCGGGAGCGCGTAATGAAAATCGGCGGTTCGCACGGCGGTCGGTGTAGCGGGTTTGCGGCCAAAAGCCAATGCGGAAGGTTTGCAAAGCGGGGGCGGTTGTTTTAGAGTCCTTGAACCGTGAAACTTGCTGTTATCAGGTCAAGTTCTGACGTCGCTTTCGCGGTCTGGGTTTTTCCCTCAAGGACTCTCTGAGCGAGGCGCGCAGAGCGAATAAACGATGGAAGATGAAAACCGGAAGATGTTGAATGACGGAGCATGTGGTCTGAGGCGCGCCTGGCTAGAAGATGGCATGGCCGACACGCCCATGGTGGTGATCCGCAACCTGTCCAAGGTCTATCGGCAGGGCGACCTTGATGTCGTGGCGTTGAACCGGATTTCACTCCAGATTGATTCGGGCGAATTCTTGGCGCTGATGGGGCCGTCGGGTTCGGGCAAGTCCACGCTCCTGCACATCATCGCCGGGGTGGACCGGCCCACGGGCGGGGAATGCCGGGTGCAAGGGATCGAGGTGACGCGTTTGAACGAATCGGCGTTGGCCGACTGGCGGAACCAGAACGTTGGTTTTGTGTTCCAGTCGTTCAATCTGATTCCGGTGCTCACCGCCTACGAGAACGTCGAATTACCGCTGCTGTTGACCGGCTTGAACCGGCGGCGGCGTCGCCAGCAGGTCAACCGCGCGCTCGAACTGGTGGGGTTGGCCGACCGGAGCCGGCACCTGCCGCGGCAGCTTTCGGGTGGGCAGGAGCAGCGGGTGGCCATCGCCCGGGCACTGGTGACCGACCCGGCGCTGATCGTGGCCGACGAACCGACGGGCAACCTGGACTCGCGTTCGGCACACGAGGCGCTGGGGATTCTGCAGTCGCTCAGTCGGCAGTCGGGCAAGACGGTGATCCTGGTCACGCACGATCCGAAGGCGGCGGCGTTTGGGACGCGGACGATCCACCTGGAGAAAGGCGAGCTGACATGAGCACGGGCACGTTCGTTCTCAAAAACGCGCTGCGTAACAAGCGGCGCGCGGGGCTGTGCATCCTGAGCGTGGCGGTGAGCCTGTTCCTGTTTGTGACGCTGCTGGTGGCGTTGCGCGAGATCACCATTCCGCCCGAAGACGTCGGCGCCGCCTCGCGCATCATCGTGCGCAACAAGATTTCCCTGGGCACGCTCCTGCCGGCGCGGCAGCGGGCCGTGCTGGAGCGGTTGCCGGGCGTGGCGGCCGTGACCCCGTTCACCTGGTACGGGGGCAAGTTCCGGGACGAGGACGCCACGTTATTCGGGCAGTTTGCGGTGGACCCGCTGAAGCTGCCGGTGTTGTTGCCGGAGGCGCGGGTGCCGCCGGAGCAATGGGCGGCGTTTTTCAAGGACCGGCGGGCCTGCCTGGTGGGCAAGATCGTGGCCGACCAGTACCACTTCCAGCTCGGGGACCGGCTGCCGTTCACGGGTACGATCTGGCCGTGCGACCTGGAACTGCGGGTAGCCGGCATTTACGAAGGCACGCTGGATGATCGGAATGTCTTTTTCCACCACGACTACCTGAACGAAGCGGTCGGGGAATTG
Source organism: Verrucomicrobiota bacterium (assembly GCA_018969165.1). Lineage (GTDB taxonomy): Bacteria > Verrucomicrobiota > Verrucomicrobiia > Limisphaerales > JAGWYX01 > JAGWYX01. The sequence continues at coordinate 1,952 of JAGWYX010000240.1, read as the reverse complement.
AACCAGGTGGGGACGTGGTGGGTGAAGGCCCGGTCGCTGGACCAGATGGCCGAGGTGGTGGCGGAGATCAATCACGCCTTCGCGAACACGGCGGCGGAGGTGCGGGCGGAAACCGAGCGGGCCTTCCAGATGAGCATGATCTCGATGTGGGGCAACATTAGAATCCTGGTGCGCTCGATCTGTTCGGTGGTGGTCTTTACGCTGGTGCTGGTGTCGGCCAGCACGATGAACATGGCGGTTCGGGAACGGTTCCGCGAGTTGGCGGTCTTGAAGGCCCTGGGTTTCCGGCGCCGCCAGCTGTTCGCGTTCATCCTGGCGGAGAGTTTTGGCCTGGCGCTGGCCGGGGCGCTGGTGGGGGTTGGCGGCGCGTGGTTCTTTTACTCGCACGTGAGCATCGCCCGGCTGACGCAAGGGATCTTCATCACGTTCGAGGTTACCCCACGCATCCTGGGGCAGGCGTGGCTGATTGCCGTTGGGCTGGGGATCGGGGCGAGCATCGCCCCGGCGGTGGCCGTGGCCCGGATGAGCGTGGTGGAGGGGCTCAAGACCCTGGATTGACCGGTATGACGCTGCCACTGACGTATCATGTGCGGAACGTATTCGTGCGCTGGCGGGCGACGCTGGCGACGGTGGCAGGCGTAGCGCTGGTCGTGGCCGTGTATGTCCTGGTCCAATCACTGGCAGTCGGGCTGGAGAAATCGAGCCGGAACACCGGCGACCCGCGCAACGTCATGATCGTCCGCAAGGGTTCGACCGCCGAGTCGAGCAGCCAGGTGACGCGCGAGCAATTGCGGTTGTTCAAGTATTGGCCCCAGATCGCGCGCGACGAGCAGGACCGGCCGTTGGCCAGCGCGGACGTGCTGGTGATGCTCACCCGGCCCCGCCGGGGCAGCGAGGCCGAGGCCCACGTGCTGATCCGGGGGGTGGGCGCGGCGGGCCGGGCATTGCGTCCACAGGTCGCGTTGGTGGCCGGCCGCTGGTTCGTGCCAGGCCAACGCGAGGTGGTGGTGAGCCGACGCCTGGCGGCGCGCATCGCGGCGTTCGACATCGGCAACACCTTCAAGGCGGCCGGGCGCGAACTGGCCGTGGTCGGGTGGCTGGAGGGACAAGGCAGCGCGTTCGATTCGGAGGTGTGGATGGACGGCGACGAAGCGCGGAGGATTTTTGACCGGGAGTTTTATTCCAGCGTGCTGGTCCGGATGCGGGACGAGCGGTCGGCCGCGGCGTTTCTACGCCGGCTGGAGGCGGACAAGCGGCTGCCGTTGCGAGGGCTGCGGGAGACCGACTATTACGGCGCGCAAACCATGACGGCGGTGCCGATCCGCATCCTGGGCGGTTTTCTGGCCACGGCGATGTCCATCGGCGCCGTGTTCGCCGCCATGAACACGATGTATGCCAGCGTCGGGGCGCGCACACGGGAGATCGGCACCTTGCGCGTGCTGGGCTACCGGCGGCGGACGATCCTGGTGAGCTTCCTGGTCGAGGGCGGCTTGCTGGCGTTGCTGGGCGGGGTGCTGGGGTGTCTGCTGGCGCTGCCGCTGCACGGTTACTCGACCGGCACGATCAGCCTGGAGACCTTCACCGAGACGGTCTTTGAGTTCCGCCTCGCGCCCTGGCTGCTGGCTAAAGGACTGGCCTTCTCCCTGCTGGTGGGCGTCGCCGGCAGCCTGCTGCCGGCCTTGCGCGCCGCCCGCCTGCCGGTCATCGCCGCCTTGCAATCCGTATGAACCACGAACCGGCGAATCCCCTGCGCCTGGCGCCCGCGGACCGAAAGCGGTCCAACCGCTCGTTGGGATTGATCCTGCTGGGCGTCCTGCTCATCGCGGGCACCGCCGCTTTCTTTGCGTGGCCGCGGGCCGCGGACAGCCGCCGGATGGTGGGCGCTCCCGACGGAGCGGCGCCATCCGCCGACCCGTCCGCGCCGGGCAAAGCCGGCGCGCCGGTTCGCGGCG
>JAGWYX010000239.1 GCA_018969165.1 Verrucomicrobiota bacterium | reverse complement strand
CCGGCTTCGGCGTTCGAATCAAATCCGTTGACGGCAGCGTCTTTTCTGACAATGGAAAAGTCGTCTCCGCCTCGACCCTCTCAGCTCTTGGAACCTTTGCCGGCATCCCAGGCTCGGCGGCCGTCGAGCCCATACCGGGTACGAACACCGTGTATTTCCTGGGGGCCGCAGGAAACGATTTGCAGTTGCTTTCGTTTGACAGAAATACCTTCCTCGAATTTGATTCGAAGTTATTCACGAATGTAACCTCCGCGAGAATGCTCTCGCTTGTCCGGGCCGGGCATGAGCCCGCTGGCGGCGATCGGCTGGCGTTTGTTCAGTCTGGCGGCCGTGCCGGTATCATCAGCATCCCTCCGGCTGCATTCAAGGTTCGGAACTTTCTGTCGAATGGTTCGAACTCGCAATTGACCTGGTCGTCTGAGATTGGCCGCCAGTATCAAGTGCAATGGTCGATCGATCTGACCAACTGGACGACCTTCATCACGACCACGGCGACCCAGGTCCACACCACCAATACGTTTAATTCCGTGCGAGCAAGCGGGCGCGAGTTTTATCGGGTAGTCACGAATTGAAGCGCCATCGGGTCGTGGCTTGGCCGGGCGGGCGGCTGGCGGGAAACTCGGCTTTCCCTCCTGCAAGTTTTCGGCGTACTGCGGATGTTGGGCGTGGGTTATTGAGCGAGGACTTCCCGTGAACCGAGTGGCAGCGGACGTCAGTCCGCTCCATCTGACCGCCCGAGAAATGAAGCCGACTGACGTCGGCTGCTACAGGGGCCAGGCAGTTCATGGTCCCACTGCACGATCGTGGGACCGTGGGAGCTTCCCCGGAGGGGTTGGCCCTATAACAAGCTGGAAAGGACCAGGTCGGTCAGCATAAACTGGAAACGTGATTTGGCATTTTGCAACGCGGACGCTTGGCTTGTTCCCTGAGCGGCGCGGTGACAAGCGCATCTTTCCTTTGAACTGGGAGGGAGCGGACCTCAATCGGCTCCAATTGATCGCCAAAGAATTGGAGCCGACTCACATCGGCTGCCACGGGGCGCGGGTGGCTCATGGTTCCGAGGCAGGCGCGGAGGCGAAGGGAGGCGTTTCATGGATCGCGTTGTAATTAGCAACCTCGCGGTGGCCTGCCGCGTCGGTGTTACCGCGGACGAACGGCGCAAGCCGCAGCAGTTGCTGTTGACCATCGAACTCGAACTGGACATTTCGGCGGCGGCAGCCGCGGACGATCTCAAGGCCACCATCGATTACTATCAGGTGAGCCGTCGATTGCTCCGGTTCGGCGCTCGTCGCCGTTGGCGCCTGATCGAGACGCTGGCCGTGGACATCGCCCATTCTCTCCTGCGCGAGTTCCGCCCGGCTTCGGTCACGGTCGGCGTGAAGAAGTTCGCCGTTCCCGAAGCCGACCATGTGGCGGTGTGGGTGACCCGGGCTGCGCGGCGCGCTGGAATTCAGGTAAGGTAGCCCGGAGGATGCTGGATTTTGACCCTGCCGTTGAACCCAGCCCCGGCGGCATGCGCGTTTAACATTTTGACTTGAGGCGCGGTTGCGTTAGGTTGCGTTCTGATGTTCGACACTGCTCCGGGTTATCGCAGCAAGTCCGATTTGCGCGCGCCACCACGATGAATCCTCGACGAACGCAATGGATCGGCTTGGGCCTGGTCGCCGCCACCGCGGTCGTGGTCATCGCCGCCTATTGGCGGCTGGGAGCACATTCAATCTCCCACTCCAGCCCCTTGCCCGTCCTTGGCGCCTTGCCCGAATTCACGTTAACCAACCAATTCGGACAACCGATGGCGGCGACCGCCTTTCATGACCAGGTGTGGCTGGCCGACATTGTTTTCACCCGCTGCGCGGGTCCCTGCCCGCGTTTGACTCGGCGCATGAGCGAATTGCAGGCGGCGCTCCCGGCCGGGCTGCCGGTCAAGCTCGTGACGTTTACGGTTGATCCCGAGTTCGACACGCCGCCGGTCCTCAAGCTCTATGCCCAGCGTTTTGGCGCCCAACCGGGCCGATGGGTGTTCTTGACCGGCACGAAACACCAGCTTTACGAGGTCATTGTCAAAGGGCTCAAACTGGTGGCCACGGCCACCGAACCCGGCAAGCAATCATCCGACGAAGACCTCTTTCTCCACAGTACCAAGATCGTCCTCATCGATCAGCAGGGTCGCATCCGCGCCTATTACGACGGCCTGGATCCAGCCTCGAAACCAAAGATTCTCGCCGACCTGGCCGCCGTGGCCCAAGACTCCTCCTCATGACCCTGGCGGACTTGCCGAAAGTCAATGCCTGCCTGAACGCCTTCAGCGCGACCTGCCTGGTGGCCGGCCTGGTCTTCATCCGCAGGAAAAACAAGGAAGCCCACCGCGCCTGCATGATCGCCGCCCTGGTGGCCTCGACGATCTTCCTGGGCTGCTACCTCACCTACCACTTCACGGCGGGCATCACCCGGTTCGCCGCCGGCGGCTGGCCGCGCCGGGTTTATTTCACGATCCTCCTGACGCATACCCCGCTGGCGGCGGTGATCCTGCCGCTCATCATCATCACGCTCACCTTCGCCCTCCGCGGGAAGTTCGATCGGCACAAAAGGATCGCGCGCTGGACCTGGCCGATCTGGATGTATGTCTCGCTCACCGGCGTGCTGATTTACCTGATGCTTTACCAATGGTTCCCGTCGCGGTGAGCCAAAACCTCCTCTCCATGACCGGGACCGCGGGTGGTCCTCAACCCGCAGCGGCCCGGCGCGCGCTGCGGCTTGGGACAAGCCGCGGTCCGAGCGCGTGCGGTTCATGGTCCCGATGCCTGCGACCAGGCGTAAGGGGGCTACCCGTGAGGGCGAGAGAAAAGTTTAGTGGCGCAGAGGTTAACCACGAATGAACCCGAATCCACACGAATTAAGACATCGCCAATCCAGCGAGGATTCGTGTTCATCCGTGTCCATTCGTGGTTACTCATCTTCCTGACAGCGATTACCCTCGCATGCCCGCCGTCAACGTGCTGATTCACCCAAGCCAGTTTCCGGACGCGGTGCGACGGGACTTGCTGGAATCGCTCCGCACCCGCCGGATCAACCACAAATTCCATTACGAAAGCGTCAAGCAGACCAGCAAATGGCTCGCCCTCCACAATGCCCATTCCCCCGCGCGAACGGAGCCCGACTGCGCCGCCGCCTATGACCGGGTCTTCGCCGAAACCGCCCGGCGTCTCGCCGCCGACCCGGTGCACGTCGTTGGCCTGGGCTGCGGGGGCGGCCAAAAGGACACGCGCCTGCTGCAGTCCCTGCGCGCGCGTGGGAAGCGCGTGCGCTATACGCCGGTCGATGTCGGCGTGCCGATGGTGCTTACGGCCTGCCAAGAGGCCTCGAAAGTCGTGTCAGCCGGCGAGTGCCAGCCAATCGTGTGCGACCTGCTTATGGCCACGGACCTTGACCAGTTGCTCGACCGACTGCCTGAGAGCAATTGGCCGCGGATCGTGACGTTTTTCGGCATGATCCCGAACTTCGAGCCGCAGGCCATCTTCCCGCGACTCGCCAACCTCGTTCGCGCCGGCGATCACGTGCTGTTCAGCGCCAACCTCGCCCCGGGCGCCGATTACGCGGCCGGCGTTCAGACCGTTCTTCCGCAATACGACAATGAACTGACCCGCGACTGGTTGCTCACGTTTTTGCTCGACCTGGGTGTTCATCAGGACGATGGCCAAATCAGCGTCTGGGTCGAAGATTGTCCGGACCCGCTGCCGCTGAAACGCATCGTGGCCGAATATCGCTTCTCCAAGGCCCGATCCCTGAGCGTCGATGGCGAGACCTTCGCGTTTCAGGCAGGAGAAGAAATCCGGCTCTTCTTTTCCTATCGCTACCAGCCCGCCCAAGTGCGTGCGCTCCTGGCCGATGCCGGTTTCGAGACGATCGAGGAGTCGTTGGCGGCGTCGCGCGAGGAAGGAATTTTCCTTTGCCGGAAGGCCGTTACGACCGGCGGTTGCTATTTGTGATGAGCCGGGTAGCAGCGGACGTCAGTCCGCTCCATCTGACCCCCAAAGAGTCAGAGCCAACTCGCGTCGGCTGCTACGGGCCTCGGAGGAGTTCACGGTCGCGAGGCGTGGGCGAATGCAAGAGAAGGCTCATTACGAACCCGCCCTCACCCTGGCCCTCTTTCCCAAAGAGAGGGAAGAGGCAGCGGTGGTTCTTGAACGTTCTGACGCCTCCTTCGCCATCGCAGCCTGGGGTGGGTCGGTTCCCACGGTCCGCCCGCTGGACGCGGGCGTGACGCGGCAGCGCGGCGTCCCTACCTGAACAGTAACGCCAGCGGAGGAGAGGGTGCCCAAAGGGCGGGAGAGGAGGTGCCTTGGACCGTTGTGAAAGTTGGCTCGCAACAAACAGGCACACGAACAGGGGCGCGGGCTGAAGCCCGCGGCTACCCGTAGCCGCAGGTTTTAACCTGCGCCTGGGTGCGAGGTTGGTTACGCAGTTCCCTCAATATTCTCCCAACGTGGCAAGCACCGCCTTGACCTTCGGCACCTCGTGCGTGCGAAAAAGGTCTGTTTTCCCCAGCGCCGCCAGGACGGCGAAAAACGGCTCCGCCGAACGCACCTCTTGCCCAAAATGTTCGAAGGCGTGGGGCAGGGCGTGGCAGACCGGAAAACCCAGTGTCCGAAGCCTGAACGTGCTGAGGAAGGTCGTCATCTGATAACGAATACGTACCGCGCTGTCCTGGAGGTTGCGGTAGTAGAATCCCAAGCCCGGATCGAGGATTAACCGTGTTACGCCACAACGCGAGGCAACCTCGATCTGCCGGCTGAAATAATCCCGCATCAGCGCGATAATGTCGTCGCCGAATTTGAAATCGCCGACCGCGCGCACATGCTTTCCCTGGACGTAGCAGATGATGACGGCCGCCGCGTGCGCGGCGGCCAGGCGGTAGATTTCATCATTCGCTTCGGTGCCAGTGAGGTTCACCACGTTGGCTCCGGCCTCGAGGCACGCGCGCGCCACGGACGCCTCATAGGTTTCCACCGAGACACGCACTTTCTCCGCGCGCAGCGCCTGGACGATGGGCAGGAGCGACTGGGTTTGCGCTCCGGCATCCACACGCGCCGCGTGGGCCAGCGTGGATTCGGCGCCGAGGTCGATGAGATCGGCCCCTTGCGTCGCCAGGACGCGACCGCGCTGAACGGCGGCGTCGGGAGACAAACACACGCTCTCCCGGTACCAGGAATCGGGCGAAAGATTGATCACGCCCATGATCGCCGGCTGCGAGTTGAAGGCGAACCGTTTGCCGGCCAGCTCGAACTCCGCCACGCGCGCGCGGGCGGCGGTGCGATTTGTCTCCAACAACTCGGCCAAATCCTCTAGGCGCAGCATGCGGCAAATCCGAATTCCGAAATCTGCAATCTGAAATCGTCAATCTAAAACGGCCTGGTGCGCCCGGCGCGAGTCGAACGCGCGACCCACTGCTTAGAAGGCAGTTGCTCTATCCAACTGAGCTACGGGCGCAGCCGGTGGCCGGCGGCATCCGCGCCGCCTCACTCCCGGTATTTCGCACGACCGCGCTGGCGTCGCAAGCCGATTCCCGCCGGCTTCCCCGATGTGATGGACTCGACGGAACCGAATTTGGCGGCGATGGCCCGCCGCAGAGGCGCCGAGGTTCGAATTGGGACGACTTGCCTCCGCGCCTCGGCGTCTGGGCGGTTGAACTCACGTCCGCGTCGGACTGCTGCTGGCACATCAACGAAGTGCGCCTGGACCATTTTCGATCCTCGCCGGAATGGAAGAAGCAAGGCGAGGAATTGCAGTTGGCGAAGGAGTGCCAGAAGGCGATCCGTAAGGGCTTGGAGCGGTGAGCCCGGGTGAAGGATGGGCGAGAGGAGAGGCAGCGCCATCACGCGGAACTCGAAAGCAAACCGGGGTTAATCTGAACCGCTGGTTGTCGGATCGAGATTGTGAAGTTGCCACGGGGTGGCGCGGGTGATCGGTTGCGGTGTACCCCATTGCACTTTTAGTCCAACCCGACCAAGCAGTCGCGAGACAAATTCCAAGGAACGGAACTCGGGTGTGTGTTCACCAAGCATAAGCCCCCACGTCCAGACTTCGCCGTCGCGCGTTAGAGCGACTGCCGCCCCTCCGGCGCCACCAGCGATCGCGACCCAGTTCTTCCTCGACAATGGAACCGGTCGGAGTTCGCCTGTCTTCAGCTTGAGGTTCCACAGTGAGTGGTCCTTCTTCATAAAAACCGCCAGATTAAGGGAGCCGCAGCAGCAACATTTTTCCCATTCGGTATCGGTGCCGACTCGCGCCAGTGTTGCCGGACTCCCACGGACGCCTGTAAAGCGCGGGGCGTCTTCCCCACAAGCCCATAAGCTTCCGTCGGAGTTGACCGCGAAAAGCACTAGACAGCCGGCCGCCACATCCACCCAATTTGTTTCC
>JAGWYX010000238.1 GCA_018969165.1 Verrucomicrobiota bacterium | reverse complement strand
TGAACGTGATCCTGACCGACGCGTTGCTTTACCTAGGCTACCGCATGGGCTTTGCCGGTTACTATTTCGTGGCGCGACAGATCATGCTCTACCTCGTCGGACTATGAAAATGGGTTCACCGCAGAGACGCAGAGACGCAGACTGGGATCAGGCTTCACCTCGTTCGACTGTCAAAGAGGGGGCTGTCAAGACAGCGGAGGGGGTCGGAAGAGCCGCTCAGCGGCCAACGTGGCGCGATTTTTTCCGACGCGAGAGGCCCTCACCCGGCTTTCAGCCACCCTCTCCCATCGGATGGGAGAGGGACGGGGTGAGGGTTTTTCAACATTGCAGACGCAGACGCTCTTTCGGTGTTTGCGTCTGGCAACTCGCATTGGCAATCGCGTGTTGGGCGTCCTGCCAGGATGTCAGCGCGGCGGTGCGGACTCTGTATATCGACAACCAGACCGGCAACCAGCCGCTGGTGGTGTATTGGTCCACCAACTTGATGTCGTTTCCACTGGGTCATTCGGAGATTACCGCCGACATGCCCGAGGTCGTGACCTTGAGCGAGAAGAACGCCGGCTCGGCGGCGGTGGACTTGGGCGGACTGAGCGGGTGCGAGATCGTCTTGGGCCTGAACTCGACTGGCAACCTGAACGTCCTGCGGATAGGGGCGACCAAGAGCGATTTCGACTGGTTTCTCTACGGTTTCGTGTTCGACGGAATGTGGTTTGTGTTCGCCCTGGGCGTGCGGATCCTTAAGCAGGTGGGGCATCAGTCACCGGAGATTTGATGAACAAAACTGTTTTCGGAAAACCTGGCGCGGGCAAGGGGATGCGGTGCATCGCGGAAGTCGTGGACGATTGGAACGTGAAAGGATCGTTTGCGATGGCGACGGGGATGCGGAAAGTCGATGCCAAGGGCCTGGGCGGTTGTTACGACACGTCGGCCGGTGTGGGCATTCGGGGCGGTCACGCGGCGGACAGTGCTTCGAGGAAAAAGGGGTTGCCCTGGCAACTGATCCCGGTCGCGATGGGTGGCGTGGCCGTGGCGCTGGTGTTTGTGCCGAAGCTGATCGGTGGGGCGGTGGCACACCAATTGACGACGATGACGACCGGCGCGTTGAAGGGCATGACGAACATGGCCGTGTTGCCTGGCAACGCAGAGCACGGAGGACGCCGAGGAGGCAGGCGGCTGGGAATGAGGTCGGAAGGTCGGAACGGTCCGCCTCTCATGAAGTTCGAGGCGGTTCGACTCGCTTAGACTTGTTGGACGGTTGCCCTGGTAGTGAGGCCTGCGAAGTCGTTCTGGTCGAGAGTCAGCAACTCAGGAAGTCCCGACTTGTCGGCGGCAATGGCGTGCAAGAGGTCGTGGACCCGCCCACCGCGCACGCCCAGCTTCCGGGCCCGCTTGAGGGCGGACAGCACCTCTTGAGCGTTGACCTCGACGAAATCAAGGTCGGCGGCCAAGTTGTTCACGACTCTGGCTGCAGCTTCCGGGTCGAGGCGGATCCCGAGGTTGCCCCCCGTGAGAGCCGAAAAAGCTTCCGCCAGTGAATGAGTTCGCGTGACTCCGCGCTCGCGGCGAAGCCTTGCCCGCAGGAGGGTATGTGAAGTTGCCTCGACCAGGGCGGAAGCGTCCCAATAGGCCTTCATCGGGCATCGCGGTCTGCGCGGATGGCTGCGGCAACGCGCTTCCGGTCAAGCTGGCGAGGCAGCATCAGGAACCCTTGGCTGGTGCGAACGGGCTCCACCAGCGGCGCTTCCTTCTGCACTAACTCCACCACACGGATGCTGCCATCGGCTTGGCGCTCAGCCGAAAAGGCCCTGCGCGGGGTAAACAGTTCCTTGCAGGCCAATCGGCCATTGCTGTCGGCGACCAGTTTCATAATGGGATTATCCCATCGCTTGGGACATTTGCAAGCCAGCAGGTGCCGTAGCCGGACTTCGGCGTCATGCTGCGGTATAGAGCTCTTCCGCTTCGGCCAGCACACGACGACGATAATTTGAGTCTAGCGCGTCTGCCAATTCCGCCACATCGGCTACCGGATTACAAATAACTGACGCCGCTGATGGCAGCCTAACACTGACGCTGCGCCACACCTGGTGCCGGAGTTCGGGCGTGCACGCTCCTGCAAGCCCAAGCACTGGCCAAGGTGCCGACAACGTCACTGTTTCCAGTCATTCGCATCGCCCTGAAGGTTATCAGGAGGTTTTGGACGGACGCGAGCGACCAATTCTCGGCACTGCGCGCCAGCGGTGGTTTGGGCGCCTGCGCTGTCTCGCTCCAGAAAGCGAGCCACGCGCCAGAAGATCAACCCCAGCGCACCCAGGAAGACGGCAGCCCAGCCGGCCCCGGTCGCCAGGTCCCGGAGGCGATCCGCGGGAACGTCTTTGAGGGCATAAGCGAAGGCGGCGAGCGTGGCGGCCGCCAGCAACGCGGCAATGAGCACCAAGCCAAGCAAGCGCCGCCGCCGCCGCCGTGGGCCCAGGAAAATCCACTGCCAGGCGGTCCACGAGAGGCCGGCGCCCAGGACAAAGCCAAGGATCGTGCCGGGGGAGAACTGGAATCGCAGGGCGGGGTTGACTTCCTTGATGGACAGCAGAAAGGCGAACATCAATCCGAGGCTCAGCGCGGTGGCGGCCTGGATCACGCGGAGCAAGCGCCGCTGATCGATGTCATTCGGTTTGTCATCCATCGCGTGGCTAATCTCGATCAACACCCCGGCGGGATCAACTGCTCCGCGGGTGAGTCTCCGGATCGAACATCTTGCCCGGGTTCAGAATGCCGTTCGGGTCCAGGCTCCGGCGCAACTCGCGCAGAACGCGCATCTGCACCTCGCCGGCGAATTTGGGCAGGATGGATTTCTTGGCCAAGCCGACGCCGTGTTCGCCGGTGATGGTGCCGCCGCGGCGGATGGTTTCGTCGAAGATTTCCCGGAAGGCCAGCTCGATGCGGTGCATCTCCTCCGTGTTCCGCTCGTCGGTGAGAAAGGTCGGGTGGAGGTTGCCGTCGCCCATGTGGCCGAAGGTGCCGATGCGCAGCCGGTATTTTTCGGCGACGGCCGCGATGAAGCGGACCATGCCGGCCAGCTCGCTGCGCGGGACCGTGGCGTCTTCGAGGATGGTCGTGGGGGCCACGCGGGCGAGGGCGGAGAAGGCGGTGCGCCGGGCGCTGGCGAGCTGGTTGGCCTCGGTGTCGTCCCTGGCGATGCGGACGTCACGGCAGCCGTGCTCGCGGCAGATGCGTTCCATCTGGGCGGCCTCGGCGGCGACCACGGCCGGGTGGCCGTCGCTTTCCATCAGCAGCAGGGCCTCGCAGTCGAGCGGCAGGCCGATCTTGGCGTAGTCCTCGACGCACCGGATGGTGGTGCGGTCGAGGAACTCCAGCGTGCAGGGGATGATCTGGGCGGCGATGATGGCGGAAACGGCTTCGGCGGCGCGGTCCATTTGCGCGAAGGACGCCACCAGTGTTTTGCGCGCGGCGGGTTTGGGAATCAGGCGCAGGAGCACCTGGGTGATTACCCCGAGCGTCCCTTCCGAGCCGATGAACAGGTCCTTGAGCGAGTAGCCGGCGACGTCTTTGACGCATTTGTTGCCCAGCCACATGACTTCGCCCGTCGGCAGCACCACTTCCAGGCCCATGACATAATTGCGCGTCACGCCGTACTTGAGGCCGCGTAAGCCGCCGGAGTTTTCGGCCACGTTGCCGCCGATGGTCGAGATTCGCATCGAGCCCGGGTCCGGGGGATAGAACAGGCCGGCGGCCGCGGCGGCGTCGGCAATGGTAACGGTCGTCACTCCCGGCTCGGCCAGCAAGGTCAGGTTGGCGCGGTCGAGTTCGAGGATTTTGTCCAGCTTGACCGTGCACAGGACGATGCAGTCCAGTGACGGCAGGCTGCCGCCGCTCAGGCCGGTGCCGGAGCCGCGGGTGACGACGGCGGTGCGGGATTGGTTGGCCAGGCGCAGGAGGGCGGCGACCTGCTCGGTGCTGGTGGGGAATACCACGCAGGCCGGCATTTGGCGCAGCGCCGCGGTGCCGTCAAACGAGTAGGGGATGAGGTCTTCAGGGGCGGTGAGCACCTGCTGCGCGCCTAGCCGCCGCCGCAATTCCGCGAGGACTTTTTCCTCGATCGCCATAAATGAATCCGCGGTCGAGCATGGGGCGCTGGCCGGCCCGGGTCAAGCCAACTGGGAACCGGGCAGTGTCCGAATTTGCGGTTGGAGCGCGAGTCTGTGACTCGCAGCGGCTTGATTTTGAAGCTGCTGTGCTGCGGCTCATAGAGCCGCGCTCCGAAATTAGGACACTGCCGGGAACCGGGTAACTTCGCCTTGTCAGCACCCGCTAAAACGCTTAACAGTCAGCCCATGCATCTCGGTTGGTTGTCCGCCGGGCTCGTGTTTACGGCCATCGCTTCCGTCCCCGGAGCCGATCCTGGACGTTCGGGGCCGGTGCCGCTCATAAACGCGCACGCCCACAACGATTACGAGCATTCACACCCGTTGTTCGACGCCTTGTCGCACGGCCTGTGCAGCGTCGAGGCGGACATCTACCTGGTCAACGGCCGGCTGCTGGTGGCGCACGACCGCGACCAGGTGCGGCCGGAACGCACGCTCGAGGCGCTTTACCTTGATCCATTGCGCGTCCGCATTCGGCGCAATCACGGCCGGCTCTACCCGCACGGGCCGGTTTGCACCCTGCTGATCGACGTGAAGTCCGACGCGGAAAAGACCTATGCCGTGCTGCGGGGCGTGCTCCGGGACTACGCGGACATCCTCACGGTATTCCGCGGCGAGGAGATGGAGACCCGCGCCATCACGGTGATTATTTCCGGCAATCGCGCCCGGGCGATGATGGCGGCCGAACTGATCCGCTACGCGGCGGTCGATGGGGTACTGGCCGATCTGGACTCGAAGGCGCCGGCGACGTTCATTCCGTGGATCAGCGACAATTGGCGCAAGACATTCAAGTGGCCGGGCTACGGCGGTCCGATGCCGGCGGTGGAAAAGCAGAAGCTGGCGGAGATTGTCGCGCGGGCCCATCAGCAGGGTCGCAAGGTCCGGTTCTGGGGCGCGCCGGATTTCCCGGCCTTCTGGCAGGTCCTCTGGGACGCCCACGTGGACCTGATCAATACCGATGACCTGGCGGGGGTGGAGAAATTCTTGCTGGCGAAAATGTCCAGCACCGGGCGGCGCTGAGGGCGAAATCTCCGGCCCTCCGGCCGCTTCAATCGTCGAGTGAGCCCGCGCCTCGCCAGTCAGGGGCCCGCGGCGTTGGTGGTCACGACCCGGTAGAACCGCTGGGGGCCGAGGATGGGATCGGACACGACGAGATTGGTGGCCGTCGCCGATCCGACGAAATTGGTGAGGGCGGTCCAGTCACTGCCGGCGAGGGTGGTGCAGAACTCGACCGTGCCGGTCTGGCCGGCGGCGGCCGGGAAGGTGAAACTGAACCGGCCGCCGGCAAGCCGCGGCGTGAGCAATCGGAGCGGTGGAATGAACTCGACGGTCAATTGTGGGGCGTTGTTGGGATCCTCGCGCGAGCCGAAGCGCCGGGCGGTGAAGTTGGCGGTCTCGTCGTCGGCCATGAGCAGCCAGCCGAAATTGGAATCCGGATGATCGACCCAGGCCTGCACGTCGGCGGTCAACGACGGGGTCGGCCCGAAGACGTACGGGGAATTACCGACGTCATAGACGAATTGCTGGGCGCTGATGGCCGGGGCGTAATCGTTAGTCGGGCTGGCGCCCGGGACGGTCCAGGCGTTGGTGGTGAACGCGAACCGCATGTTCCAGGTGGCATCGTTGGTGGTGGCCGGCGCGCCGATGCCGGGGTGATTGGAGAACTGGGCGGTGTTGGTGCCTTCGCCCCAGGGCTTGAGCAGGCGGTGCAGATCGAAGGCCGCCGCCATGTACCCGGCACTGGGCTGGCCGGTGACTTGCAGGACCAACGTGGCGGAGAGGACGGTCGCCTGCGGCGGAATCTGGCCGGTGAAATCAAACCGGAAGAGGCCATGCGCGCGGGTGCGGTTCTGAGTGACCCCGGCGGGAACGAAGGGCTCGCCGCCGAGGTTGTTGTCGGGCGCGGATTCAACCAGGCTGGTGTCGGCGGCGGAGGTCAGGGTGACGGTCTCGGAGCGAATCGTGTGCCCTACAGCCAGGCAGAGCAACAGGCAGCCCAGGCGGGTTGGGTAACGGCGCGGGCGTGTCATCGGCAGCGGGCACTTGGTAGGGCGACGCTGCGGCGCCGCCGGGCCGAGCGGCCGCTCGGCCCGACCATGGGCCGGCTCATCAGGAGCCTCGACGTTTTTTTCAAAGCGCATTGAGACCATGAACCGAGGCACCTCCTCTCCCGGCCCTGCGGGCACCCTCTCCCCCGCTGCCCGCGGAGGAGAGGGCCGGGGAGGAGGTGTCCTTCCCCGCCCGGTAGCAGCCGACGCGAG
>JAGWYX010000237.1 GCA_018969165.1 Verrucomicrobiota bacterium | reverse complement strand
CCTGCGCCGGCGCGCGGTTGCCAACCCGAGCCTGGTGCAACCTGCGTCGCGGGACCTCGCCGGTCGCGGTTACCTGCGGATCGAGCGGGTCGCCGGCCAGAGCGCGGTGACTTCCACTTGGGCTTCCAGTCCACTGAAGATTCTGGTGCCTCGAGCGCGCGGGCCGAGCGTGTGGGCCTACCTGGGCAGCTTCGGCGGCGGTTGGGTGGCCGGGGATCAGACCCGGCTCGAACTCGAACTGGGAGAACACGCCCGCGGCTTCGTCAGCACCCAGGCTTCAACCAAGTTGTATCGGAATCCGACCGGTCGTGCCTGCGAGCATCAACTCCGCGCGACCATGGCCGCCGGGTCGCGATTGGTGCTGATCCCCGACCCGATTCAGGCCTTCGCCGGTTCCGCCTACCGCCAACGCCAGGAATTTCACCTGCCAGCCGACAGCGGGCTGGTGGTCGTGGATTGGCTGGCCTCCGGCCGGGTCGCGCGCGGGGAACGCTGGGCCCTGACCCGCTTCGAGAGCCGCACCGAGGTTGTCGTCGAGAACGAGCGCATCTTCCTCGACTCGCTTCGGCTGGACCCGGCGGACGGGCCGCTGGATAGCCGGTACCGATTGGGGCGATTCAACTGCCTGGCGCTGGTGCTGGTCCTTGGGGATCCGCTGCGGGCCGCGGGCGCCGACCTGCTCCAGGAGATGTCGAGTCGGCCCGTGACCACCCGGGCCACGCTGGTTTGCAGCGCGAGCCCGATCCCGCGCGGCGTGGTGCTTCGGCTGGCCGGTGAGCACCTCGAGGAGGTGACCCGCGTGATTCGCAGTCGCCTGGCTTTCGTCTCGACCCTGTTGGGAGACGACCCGTGGTCGCGCAAATGGTAAATCATCCGAGCTGAACCGCACCATTCCTATGCGTCTATCTCCCCGCGAATTGGACAAGCTCATCCTCCACCAGGCCGGGTGCGTCGCCCAAAAGCGCCTGGCGCGCGGTCTGCGGCTCAATCATCCCGAGGCCGTGGCTTTGATCGCGACGCAATTGCTGGAGTTCATCCGCGAGGGCCGGTCGGTCGCTGAACTCATGGACCTGGGGCGCCAGTTCCTGGGCCGCAACCAGGTCATGTCGGGGGTACCGGCGATGATTACTGAGGTGCAGGTCGAGGGGACCTTTCCCGATGGCACCAAGCTGGTGACGGTGCACCACCCGATCGCCTCGGAGAATGGCGACCTGACCTTGGCGTTGTATGGCAGTTTCCTGCCAGTGCCGGACCTGGCGCTGTTCGCACGCGAGGAGGAGCGGTCGGAGCTGGAGCCTGGGGGCTGCACGCCGCAGGCCGGCGAAGTGGAACTGAATGCAGGGCGGGCGACGCTCGAATTGGCCGTAACCAACCTGGGCGACCGCCCGATCCAGGTGGGCAGTCACTACCATTTCATCGAGACCAACGCCCAGTTGCGGTTCGACCGCGCCAAGGCCTATGGCCGTCGCCTCGACATCCCGGCCGGCACCGCCGTCCGCTTCGAACCGGGCGAGACCAAGACCGTGCGCCTGGTGGCCATCGCCGGCCAGGGCTGCATCCGCGGCGGCAACAACCTGGCTGACGGACCGGTCTCCCCCGCCAACCAGGCCGTCGCGCTGGCGCGCGTCAAGGCCGGTGGGTTCGGACACCAGGAGGAATAGTTATGCCCCACAAAATGAAACGGTCCCACTACGCCGAGATGTTCGGCCCGACCACCGGGGATCGGGTCCGGCTGGGCGACACGGGGCTCGAGCTGGAGGTCGAGCGCGACCACACCGTCTATGGCGACGAGTGCAAATTTGGCGGGGGCAAGGTCCTGCGCGACGGCATGGGCCAGGCGACCGGGGTGGGACAGGCCGAGGCGCTGGATTGTGTGATCACCAATGCGCTGGTGGTGGATTACACCGGCATCTACAAGGCGGACATTGGCATCAAGGACGGCCTGATCTCCGGCATCGGCAAGGCGGGAAACCCCGATGTGATGGCGGGGGTCGCGCCGGGGATGGTGGTGGGCGTCACCACCGAAGTCATCGCCGGCGAGGGGCTGATCCTGACCGCCGGCGGCATCGACACCCATATCCACTTTATCTGTCCGCAGCAGGTCTTCGAGGCCATTGCCGCGGGGATCACCACGATGATTGGCGGCGGCACCGGCCCGGCCACCGGAACCTGCGCCACCACGTGCACTCCCGGCGGCCACCATCTCCGCATGATGCTCCAGGCCACCGACCACTTGCCGCTCAACTTCGGGTTTACCGGCAAAGGCAACACGGCGCTGCCGGCCGGGTTACCGGAACAGCTCCTGGCCGGGGCCATCGGCCTCAAACTGCACGAAGACTGGGGCACCACGCCAGCCGCGATCGATTGTTGCCTGCGGGTGGCCGATGAACACGACGTCCAGGTTACGATCCATACCGACACCCTCAACGAATCCGGCTTTGTCGAAGCGACCATCGCCGCCATCCGCGGTCGGACGATTCACACCTACCATTCCGAAGGCGCCGGCGGCGGGCATGCCCCCGACATCATCCGCATCTGTGGCGAACCCAACGTGCTGCCCAGCTCGACCAACCCGACCCGGCCCTACACCCGGAACACAATCGACGAACACCTGGACATGCTCATGGTCTGTCACCACCTGGATGCCGGTCTGCCCGAGGATGTCGCCTTTGCCGAAAGCCGGATTCGCGGAGAAACCATCGCGGCGGAGGATATTCTCCATGACCTCGGGGCCATCAGCATGCTCAGCTCCGACTCCCAAGCTATGGGCCGCATCGGCGAGGTCGTCACCCGGACCTGGCAAACCGCCGACAAAATGCGCCAGCAACGCGGCCGCTTGCCGGGTGAGACCGGGCCCAACGATAACCTGCGCATCAAACGCTACATCGCCAAATACACGATCAACCCCGCCATCGCGCATGGGGTCGCCCATCGCATCGGTTCGATCGAGACCGGCAAGCTCGCCGACCTGGTGCTGTGGAAACCGGCCTTCTTCGGGACCAAACCGGAGCTGGTGCTCAAGGGCGGTGTCATCGCCTGGTCGCAAATGGGCGATCCCAACGCGTCGATCCCGACCCCCGAGCCCGTCTTGATGCGACCGATGTTCGGCGCGTTCGGCTCGGCGCCGGGCCCGCTCGCGATCAGCTTTATCAGCCGGCTTTGTCTCGAGCGAGGCGTGGCGGCCACCTACGGCCTGAGCAAACGCTTGGAGGCCGTGCGCGGCTGCCGCGGGATCGGCAAGAAGGACATGAAATGGAACGACGCGACACCCCGGATCACCGTCGATCCGGAGACCTACGCGGTGAGGGCCGACGATGAGGTCTTAACCTGCGAGCCGGCCACGGTGTTGCCGTTGGCCCAACGCTATTTTCTCTTTTGACCCGGTGAACCCCTCGCCCCAGAGCGACTCCAGCCGTCCATTCCTCCGGCCGGCGGACCCAAGGCCGGTGCCTGTGGTACTCCCGGGCCGGCGGCGGGAACGCTCGCCCGCGGCCCATCAAGCCGACTGGCTGCTGTGGCAAATCGCCGACTCGGCCTTTCCGGCGGGCGGGTTCGCGCATTCGAGCGGACTGGAAGCCGCCTGGCAGCAGGGCGAAGTGCGCGGTGGCGTCGAGCTGGCCGGCTTCAGCCTCGAGAGCCTGCGTCAGTGCGGCGCTGGCTCGGTGCCTTTTGTGCTGGCGGCGCACCGTGATCCGGGGCGATTGAGTGAACTGGACCGGCAGTGCGACTGCTTCCTGGCCAATCACGTCGCCAACCGCGCCAGCCGGTTGCAGGGCCGGGCCTGGTGGTCCTCGGCCCGGCGTATTTTCGGCCAGGCACCCTTGGCGGGGTTGGGTCAGGCCGAGCCGTCACTCCTGCCTTGCTACCACCTGGCGCCGGTGTTCGGCGCCGTGCTGCGAAGCCTCGGCACGGAGAGCGAGACTGCCTCGAGGCTGTTTGTCTTCCTGCACTTGCGCAACCTCATCGCCAGCGCCGTTCGCCTGGGCATCGTTGGCCCCTTGGAGGCGCAGGCGGTGCAGCATCGCCTGGGACCGGCCCTGGAGGAAGTCGTGACCCGCTGCCGACGGCTCGCGGCGGAAGAGGTCGCCCAGACCGCGCCACTCATCGACCTGTGGCAGGGAACGCAGGATCGGCTCTACTCGCGCCTGTTCCAAAGTTGAACCACACTCGCATGACACGCCTGCTCCACCACCACGCCGCCGATGGCCCTGGGCATTCCCCTGAACCCGCGGGGCACCCCGGGTACTTTCACACGCGCGACCTGCCCCGCCCGCGAGACTTTCAGCAACGCGCCTTCACCGTCGGCGTCGGCGGCCCGGTCGGCAGCGGGAAGACGGCCTTGATGTTGGCGCTCTGCCAATCGCTGCGCGATCGCTTGAACCTGGCGGCCGTGACCAATGACATCTTCACCAAGGAGGATGCGGAATTCCTCATCCGACACCAGGCCCTGGCCGCCGACCGCATTCTGGCGGTCGAGACCGGCGGCTGCCCGCACGCGGCGATCCGGGAAGACATCTCGGCCAATCTGCTCGCCTTGGAGGAGTTGCAAGGACGGCATCATCCCGAGTTGCTACTCCTGGAGTCCGGGGGCGACAACCTGGCGGCGCATTTCAGTCGCGAGCTGGCCGATTACACGATCTACGTCATCGACGTCGCGGGGGGCGACAAGATCCCGCGCAAGGGCGGGCCTGGGATCACCCAGTCCGACCTGCTGGTGATCAACAAGACGGACTTGGCCGAAGCGGTGGGAGCCGACCTGCGGGTCATGGAACGCGATGCCGCCCGCATGCGCGGCCTAGGTCCGGTCGTCTTTGCCCAGGTCAAACACGGCGTGGGGGTGGACGCGATTGTCCACGAACTGCTCCACGCCTGGCAGCACGCCGCCTTGGCGGCCCACGGGCACCGGCATCCCGGATGATCCTGGCGTGACGAGGGATCGGGGCCTGAGCAGTCGCGCCCTGGGTTTGGGCCAGGCCTGGTCGGGACTTGCCGGCGTGCCGCGCCACGCTTGACGCCCGCCGGGGGCTTCGTTAGGTTGCGCCACGGCTAGATTTGTTGAACCTGAAAACCATGCACGACTTTCTCATCCCGATGGTGGTCGAACAGACCGGACGCGGCGAGCGCGGCTACGACATCTATTCCCGTTTGCTGGTGGACCGGATTGTGTTCCTGGGCACGCCCGTGGACGACACCGTGTCCAACGTCATCATTGCGCAACTGCTGTTCCTGCAGATGACCGATCCCAAGAAGGACATCCACCTCTACATCAACTCGCCGGGCGGCAGCGTCACCGCCGGGCTGGCGATTTACGACACGGTTCAGTTCCTCACCTGTGACGTGAATACCTATTGCATCGGCCAGGCCGCCAGCATGGGCGCCGTCCTGCTGGCCGCCGGCACCAAGGGCAAGCGCTACGCCCTGCCCAACGCCCGCATCATGATCCACCAGCCCTGGGGCGGCGTGCAGGGCCAAGCCACCGATATCAGCATCCAGGCCCAGGAAATCCTCCGCCTCAAGGACCGCATCAACGAAATCCTGGCCAAGCATTGCAGCAAATCGGTCGAAACCGTCGCCAAGGACACCGACCGGGACCGGTTCATGTCCGCCGAGGACGCCAAGGCCTACGGCCTGGTGGACGAGGTTGTCAAATCCCGCAAAGAAATCCCCAGCTTGAGCGAGGGCAAGGAAAACCCCAAGCCGGTCGCGGTGAAATGACCGTCGGTGAATCTGTAATTTGAAATCACAAATCTGAAATCGGCATGGCTCGCCCGACCAACCTGACCCTGTGCAGCTTCTGCGGCAAGTCCCACGCCGAGGTGCGCAAACTGATCGCCGGGCCCGGGGTTTATATCTGCGACAGTTGCATCCTGGTCTGCAAAAGCGTGCTCGACAAGGAACTCCAGTCCGAGGCGCGCAAGCATGCCCCGAAGTTCCGCGTCCCCAAACCCGCCGAGATCAAACAACAGCTCGACCTCCACTGCATCGGGCAGGAACACGCCAAGAAGACCCTCGCCGTCGCCGTCCACAACCACTACAAGCGTTTGCTGCACCAGGAGCAGGCCCCCGGCAAGAAAAACGGCGAGGCCGCCCGCGAAGGGCCCGAAGTCGAGCTGGAGAAGAGCAACATCCTGCTGGTGGGCCCGACCGGCTCGGGCAAGACGCTCCTGGCCCGGACCCTGGCGCGCATTCTGGATGTGCCCTTCGCGATTGCCGATGCCACCACGCTCACCGAAGCCGGTTACGTGGGTGAGGATGTGGAGAACATCATCCTGCGCCTGCTCCAGAACGCCGATTACGACGTGAAGCGGGCGCAAATGGGCATCGTCTATATCGACGAAATCGACAAGATCGCCCGCAAGACCGAGAATGTCTCGATCACCCGGGACGTTTCCGGCGAAGGGGTGCAGCAGGCCCTGCTCAAGATT
>JAGWYX010000236.1 GCA_018969165.1 Verrucomicrobiota bacterium | reverse complement strand
GGCAGGCGGTGAAGAATGCCTGGGCGCAAATCGATGTCCAGTTGAAGCGGCGCCACGACCTGATTCCCAACCTGGTCAACACTGTCAAGGGCTACGCGGCGCATGAGAAGGAGACGTTCGAGCGGGTGATCAATGCCCGCGCCAAGGCGACCAGCGCCACCTTGCCGGCGGACCGGATCCAGGCCGAGGGCGAGCTGAGCTCGGCGCTGGCGCGGTTGCTGGCGGTATCGGAGGCCTATCCGGAATTGAAGGCCAACCAGAACTTTATGGCGCTGCAGGAGGAATTGACCAGCACCGAGAACCGCGTCGCCTTCGCCCGGCAGTTTTACAATGACAGTGTGACGCGTTTGAACACGAAGATTCAGACATTCCCCACGGTCTTGCTGGCGGGGCTATTCGGATTCAAGGAGGAGCCGTTTTTCGAGACGCCCTCCGAGGAGAAGAGCGCGCCGACGGTGCAGTTCTGAGGGACGGCATTCAGTGCCTGGGGAGGTAAGTCGGCAAGGGCTCGACCACCTTGAGTTTGACCAGGGCCAGGATCAAGCAGGTGTAGGCCAGCGAGATGGACAGATCCTTGGCCAATTGCTTCCAGGAGTAGCGCGGGGCGGATTCGCCGGTGGCCAGCAAATCCTGTGCGCCTTTGTGCATCAGGACAAAGCCCAGCACGTTGGTGAGCCAATAGCCCACGACGAAGCTCGCGCCGAAATCCGCCGGATCAAACAGGCTGATGATCCAGGCGAAACCCAAGGCCAGCGGCACGTTGACGAACAGGTCGTTCCACCAGGAGAGCGGCGACAGCATATAGCCGACGAAGCCGAGCAGCCCGCCTTTGATTCTGCGCCGGGTGTGGCTCATGAGCCGGGGCACGGCCGATCACGGTCTGGTTGGCCGTTCCTTGCGCTGGAGTGCGCGCAAGGCGCGGTAGCCGATGCGGATGATGCCCTGGTCCCGGACAAGCTGGCGGATTTCCGGGTCATGCGTGAACGTCTGGAACTCGGCCGAGCGCGTCGGCCAACTGGCGGTGATGGCCTTGAGTTCCTCCGTGGGTTTGCCTGCGTGGATGTATAGCTCGGTGACGCCCGGCTTTAGATTCCGCAGCACGCCGCTCCAAAAGGCCTTGACCCCGGCCTTTTCCCGGTCGAGTTCTTCGTACACGAAATAATCGGTGAATACGATCCCCTTGGCGGCGAACTGGGCGCGAATCTCCGGGTGACCAAATTTTTCGAGCGTCGCCTGCGAACCCATGCGCACGGGCAGATCGAACTCGATCGCCAATTCGAGATAGACCGGCACATAGGCCGGGTTCAACTGCAGAGTGCCCATGTGGGAATCCAGGTGGGTCACGTCGATGCCGGCGGCCAGGGCTTTGCGGATTTGGGCGCGGCCTTCGATGAGCGCTTCTCCGGGGGTGGCGTGGGCATAGACGTCTGGAATCTCGTGCCAGAGGTAACCCAGCGGATCGACCAGGCCGGGGACCCGGTCCCGCGGGGCGACTGGGCCCCATTGGTAGGCGCGCCATTCGGAGGTGTGGCAAAGGTGAACCCCGAAATCCATTTCCGGATGGCGGCGGGCATAGGCGGCGATTTCCGGGAACCAGGGACACGGCACCATGATCGTCGCCGAGGTCATCAGGCCATGCTCGAGCGCCTCGATGGTGGCCTCGTTGGCGGTGTGGCACATGCCGACATCATCGCCGTTGATGATGAGCAATCGGTCCGTCGCCTGGTAGCCGAGCCGTTGGGCGAGCGACTCGTTGGCGGCGTTGGTTTGTAGAATCACGAGGAGCGACAAGGCTCCGGATAGGATCATGAAATGCAAGTTCATGGCGCGGTTATAGCGAATCGTTGGGTCGAAGTAAAAGCGGAGCGCGGTGGGGATTCGCCGGCGGGTGGGAAAGGGGGCTGCATTCAGGCTGGTGGTGTCGGGCTTGATTCCGGCGAGCTGGGCCGGCGATCGGCACGGGTGAACCAGCCGGCCGCGGCCAGCAGCAGCAGGCTGAAGCCGCCGAGGGTTTGCACGACGGCGCGAAACGCCACGCCGGGTTCCCATCCGGGGAGGCGTGACTTGAGGAGCAGCAGCGCGCCGGCGTAACCCAGAGCGACGAACACGGCCCAGGGCACGACTCCGAACCGGTCGCGGGCCAGCAGATTTGCCAGGAGCACGTTGGCCAGAACAAACGGCAGCAGGCACCATACGAACCAGGGCACGAGCGGCGCGGCTTGCCAATAGGTTGGATGGCTGAAGTAGATGATTTGCAGTGGCAGTTTGGGGAATAGTGTGCATGCCAGCACGGCGCCACCGCCCAGGAAGAGGGTTGCCAGCATGGCCAGTCCGGCGGCGTGGCTCGCGCGCGTCAGGGCGGTGCCGCGGACGACTTTGGGGAACATCACGGCGGCCAGGGGGGTAGTGAAGGTCACCAGCGCCAGGCCGATCATCGCCGCCGGCATGTAGCGTTCCGCGGCACCGGCGGTCTCCGGGAAGACCGCCTGCACAAAGACCACGTCGGCGTTGCCGATGAACTGGACGCTGCCCATCCCCAGCGAGAGTGGCACCGCCCGGCGCAACCACGGTCGCCAATCGACCGGCTCACCCTCGCCGAGCAACAGCGGGCGAAGGAACCATGCCCCCAATCCCAACGAGAGCATCTGACCGACCAGGGCACCCGTCATTCCGCCAGCCGCTTGTCCGCCGAGCAGCAGCAGCACGGTAACCGAAGCGAACCGCCCGAGCCCATCGAGCACCAAGACTAAGCCAAGCCCGAAAAAATTCTGCTGTCCCTGCAGGACGCCCTTGACGACCGGCGACCACAGCGAGGCGAGCCCGATTGCGACGGTCGCCCACAGCGCGCACGGGTTGCGAATCGCCCAGAGGCGCGTCCAGCGGCCCTGGTCCACCGCGACCAGCACCGCGATCACCACCCAGAGGATGAACGTAGCCTGGGCCGTGGCGCGGAGGCTTCGGACCAATTGCCGATGCTGGCTGCGGGAGATCGCCGCCGCCGCTTGCTGGGCGAAGATGATCTGCAGACCCACGGAGGGAATGCTGAGCATCAAGTAAACGCGGAGCAGGGTGAACCAGACCCCATATTCCGCCGGGTGCATCCAACGATTGGCGACGACCTGCGTGGCGGTCATGAACACGCCGCTGCTCACGGTGGCGACGACCAGCCAACCGCTCTGACGAAAGAAGGTCGCGCGACTTTCACTGGTCGCCACCGACAGGGATTGGGGATTCGAACTCACGGTCGGCCTTCCGGTTGCCGGATTTGCTCGACGAAATCAACGGCTTTCCGGCTGATCACGCGCCAATTCAAATCCCGGCGTACCCGCTGACTGGCCGCTTGCGCCAGCGGGCGCTGGCGATCCCACGGCTCCTCCAACCAGCGCAGGATTTCCCGGGCAAAGCTCGGGCCGTCAAAGCTGGCAAAGCGCACGCGTGGTTCCTCGGCAAAATAGCGGCGGATGGCTTGCAGGGGGGTGCTGACCACCGGCAGGCCCACCCCCAGATACTCCACCACCTTGGCCACAAATGCGCAGTGCACGCCCGTCGATTCTTCGTAGGGCACAATCCCGACGGTCGCGTCGCGCAAATGGCGCGCGACCTCGGCGTAGGGGACGAACCCTGTGCACTGAACGCGCAAGCCCGGCGCCCGTGCTCGGAGGCGCGCCAAAAACCGGTTCAATGCCGGCGTGTGTTGGCCGACGAATTTCAGCGTTGCCTCCGGTCGCGCCTGCGCCACCAGCGCGCTCGCCTCCAGCGCGATCCGGCCCAGATGATGGTGGTCGAGCGAGCCGTGCATGACGATGGTCGGCGGCCCGCTCCCGGGCCGCGGCGCGGCCTCGGGGTCGGCCAGGAACAACTCGGCGTCGAAACCGAAATAGATGGGCAGAATCCGCGCCCGCGGAAAGCCGGCTTGGGCGAAATAGTCGGCCAGGGTGTCGGACACCGTCAGCACGGCGTCGGCGTGGTGGCGCGACGGGAGCGACAACTCGTAGCGTTTGAGGGCGGTGATGAACGGCCGCGGGGCCAGGTAGCGAGGCCAGGTCTCCAGGAAACCGGTGAGGTAATCCAGGAAGTTCATGGCGACCGGCAGCGCCAGGCTGGACTTGAGCCGGCCCGCCGTCACGGCGGCGATGGCATGCTGCGAGAGGACCAGGTCGAAGGGGACCGAGCGGGCGCGCGCCTGGACCAGGCGCTCCAGGAAGAACGGGTAGAGCAGGTATTTGAAATTGCGCAGGGCCGTGTAGCGTCCCATGCGCCAGGCCTTGAATTCGTGGATCTGGATGCCGAACCTGGCGGCCACGGCCTGGGGATCGTCCAGCCGCGGACCGAACACGTGGACTTGGTGGCCCCGGCGCACGAACTCCTGCACCAGGTAAACCGCCTCCGAGGATCCGCCCCCGGAAGGGGGATAGAACGGCTCATGCGTAAGGAAGGCCAACCTCAAGGGAGCGATTGCAGAAAACGGGTGAGTAAGCGCGTCGCCTGCTCCAGTTGTCGCACGGAGACCCATTCGTGAGCGGTGTGGGCCTGCGCGATGTCACCGGGACCGAAGACCACGCTGGGCGTGCCGCCATGGGCGAATACGGCGGCGTCGCAGAAGAAATTGGCTCCGTGCGGGCGGGTTTGCCCGACGCTGTGGAGGAAGGCGCGCACCAACGGTGACCGGGTTCCAGTTTCCAACGGCAGACAGGGTGCATCCTTGGTGTCCGCCAGCCGGGCGGCGAGACGGTGCCGGCGCAACAAGGCCAGCAACTCGCGCCGCACCGTTGCCCGGGTTTCGCCGGGGATGGTCCGCCGATCCACCGTGATCGCGCAGGCCGCCGGCACGACGTTGGTCTGGCTGCCGCCGTGGATGGTGCCGACGCTGACGGTGGGATGCCCGAGGAGCCGGTGCCGCCGGCGACGCAAGCGGGCGGCGTACTGGGTTTCCAAGAGGTGGACGATGCGTGCCATCAGGTGCACGGCGTTGCGTCCCAGTTCCGGCTGCGAGCCGTGGGCCGGTCTGCCGCGGGTCTCGAGCCGCAGCCAGAGGTTGCCCTTGTGGGCCGTGATGACGCGGAGCCGTGTCGGCTCGCCGACGATGGCCAGGTCCGCCCGGAATCCACGGCGCACGAGGGCGCGCGAGCCGGCCTGCCCGTGCTCCTCGTCCACCAGCCCCGCGAACACGATTTCCGTTGCAACCGGCCGCCGCTCGGATCGCGCCAGTTGGACGAGCGCGGTCAACATGGCAGCGACGCTCCCCTTGGTGTCGCAGGCGCCGCGGCCGTGCACGCGGCCGTCGCGCAGCCGCGGGATGAACAACTCCGGGACGACCGGCTCGCCGCCGACCGTATCCAAATGCGGGGCCAGCAGGATGCGAGCGCGCACTTTGCCGGCCGGCGTCAGCCGCGCCAGGAGGTTGGCACGATGCGGGGAAACTGCTTGAAACTCGATCTCGAGCCCGCCGCGGGCGGCGACGGCCGCCAGAAACTCGGCGACGCGTTGCTCTCCTGACCATGGGTCCCCAGCCGGCAAAAACGCCGGGTTGACGCTCGGCAGCGCCACCAGTTCGCACAGCAATTTTTCCACCGGCATCATGCGTCTTTGTTGCCTGGCACCTTAAAGAGTGGAGCGGGCTCAGGAAAGGCATTTCCGGCCAGCGCGGGCATCCACGGCCGCTCCCCAGCGCGGCTCAGGCCATTCGCCGCGCCGGTTGGCTCGAGCCGGACCTCGGGCGGTGGCTACCGTTCCAACGACTGGTTCCGGCGGAACCACTCGATGAACAGGGGGATGCCGGTCTCGATCGCCACTCGCGGCTGGTAACCCAGGAGACGTCTGGCTTTGGAAACGTCCGCGCAGGTGACCGGCACGTCGCCGGGTTGCGGGGGTTGCCGGTTGAGGACCGCCTTCCTGCCGAGGCCACCCTCCAGCAAACCGATCAGGCGGTTCAGCGGGACGGTTTGTGACTCTCCCAGGTTGATGATTTCGTAGCCGAACTGCCTCTGGGTGCAAGCAATCACGCCGTCCACGATGTCAGTCACGTAAGTGTAATCGCGCGCCGTCGAGCCGTCGCCAAAGACCGGAATCGGCTGGTCGGCGACCATCAACCGCGCGAACTTGTGGATGGCCAAGTCCGGGCGCTGTCGCGGACCGTAGGCAGTGAAGAAACGGAGCATGACGATGTCCAGCCCATAAACGTGATGATAGACATGCCCGAGCGCCTCGCACGCCAGTTTGCTCGCGGCGTAGGGGGAGATGGGCTGGAAGATCGGGTCCGCTTCGCTGAAGGGGACCTTGGTATTGACGCCATAGACGGAGGATGACGAGGCCAGGATGACTTTCGGGACCGCGTTGCGTCGGGCGGCTTCAAGCAGGTTCACGGTGCCCTCGACGTTGACCCGCTGATAGAGGGCCGGCTGCTCCAGGCTGGGGCGGACTCCTGCG
>JAGWYX010000235.1 GCA_018969165.1 Verrucomicrobiota bacterium | reverse complement strand
ACAGAGCGGCCGTGAGGGGTTGTGGATGGAGGGTGGATACGTGGCGTGAATCTCCGTTATCCTCCGAAAATTGACTTCTTTACGGTCTCGCTCACCAAATCAGTTACCACGCCTTTCATGACGTCGTAGGATTCTTTCCCAACCTTCCTCATGATTGTTTTGAAGCGCAGCTTCGCGGGCTCTGTGCGAGGACCTTCATGGGCAAGATCATCAATTGTCTGCTTCAGTTGTTGCTTCTCCGCAGGTGAAATATCGTTGAGTTGTTCGGCCACTTCCTTCGCGGCCGCAAGTCTCCGTTTCGTCCAAGGAAAGGGCTTCCCGCAGTGCTGGCAAAAACTGGGCGCCGGCACCTTGCCTACTCCGAATACACCGGGTGTCCAGTAATGACCCTGAATGCTCTCTTTGCACTCGGGGCACTCTTGGATGGTTGGTTCACCGCACCTGTCACAGAACTTCTTATTGAACTGTGGCATATTTCGGACAGAGTCGTTAATCACGTGTCCGTTGAGACACACCAGGGCCACGTCATGATATGGTACAGATTCTTCGTCGAAGTTCATTTTGCGTCGTGGATACGCCAGCGTCGCGCACTGGCGTCTCGTGGTAGGGTGCCGACGTTCCCTCACCGCGTTATGCCCACAGCATAGCAACCGGTATCGCTACGTCAAGTTGGAGCAAATCGTTCTGCGGCAATAGCGCCTTCGTCTCGCAGGACGCGACGTGAGTATTCATCGAGTCGGGTAGACATCGCGGACATCAGCAACAAAGTCCACCCGTGAAGTCCACCCGATTTTGCCGCGCCAATACTTGCTTCCGAGTGTTCGGGTGGACTTGGGGACTTCGATCCGGGGTGGCCCCTGTCCGTGGCTGCCGGCTCTTTGCCACCCCGCCCCCTTTCCAACGTCCACAAGTCCACCCGGCGGCCAGGAACCCTTGGAAACACTGGAGAGAACTGGGTGGACTTTGCAAAAGCGAAGTCCACCCGAAGTCCCCAATGTCTACCCGATGGCGGAACTCGGTGATTCCGACGACACCGGCCCGGCTGGCGCTTCCTCATCAGTGCCTTCGCCAGCCTCGATCCCATACCTGGCATACAGCAGGTCCAGTTTCGGATGCTCCGATTCGGGGATGATGAACACCCCGTGGGATTTATGCGTGTGGAGATGCAACCGCCGCCGGATCACGCCACCGATCCACTTGTTCGTGATCTTCCGTTCATACTGGTCGGCGTAAAGGTCAGTGAACCGGCTCGTGATGTCCGCCAGGGTGAGATTGCCGCCCTCCGCCGACCGCAGGAGGCTCTGGATCACCTCCAGAATCTGCGCCTCGGTATCCATCCCTCGCTCGCTCACCATCTCGCGGTGATACTGCCGGGCTACATCCCTCAAGGATTCCTGGGCCGCCTTGTCCTCGATGATCGAGAGAAGCGGCACGAAGATTTGATTCAGGCGAGGTTCGATGGTCCGGTCCACCAAGCCGGCAATGGTGGGCTTCCTCTGGAGGTTCCTGAACCGGAACATGAGCAGTTTGTTCCGCAGGGAGCGCGCCTGGACGCTATGTTCCGCCGGCAGGTTGATCGGCACATCCTCTCGCAACCGCTGCTGCCCCATCTCCTCGGTCAGGAACCGGCTCTCAAGTGCCCGGTCATCGAAACTCCCCCGCGTGGCCACGATCTTCGGGCCGAAGACGTGATAGGCCCTGGGGTTGTATTCGCCCTTGCCGGAGACCTCGCTCCGCAGGACCGGGAATCCTTTGACATTCCCGTTGTTCAGAATTTTGACGATCTCGGCCTTCTCGTCGGAGAGGCGGAAATCGCTTTCGTCGATGATGAGGGTGCCCTTGAAGATTTCCAGGATGCGGAAGATGGGCGACACGGTGGAGGCGCCCGAGGCGAAGATCGGCTTGTAGCAGAGGGAGCCGACGGTGAGGAGAAACCGGGTTTTGCCGGAGCCGGGGTCGCCGCGCACACGGAGGTACGGCAGTTCGTTGAATCCGTCGTATATCCAGGAGAACAGGACATAATAGCTCGCGATCTGCTCGAAGAGCGGGCTGACATCGACGTAACGGTGGATGAAGGCCTTAATCTCATCGAGCAACGCTGCCTCGGACTCGTATTCGGCTGGCTCCGATGGAAACAGGACTACGTCGTTTCTGATCAGGTTGTTGTGTGGTGAGTACGGCACCAACCGCCGGACGGGGCTGACGACGATCCCATCCTGGAATTCCCACTTCCCGCCGCGCCAGAGCACGAATCGCGTCTTCTTCGCCTCGGTGTCGTGCACCATTTCCAGAATGCCGCCATCCTTGAACACGGCGGAAACGGTGGGGATGCCCTGGCGCACTTGTCCCTTCTGCGCGATCACGTCCTTGATCGAGTCCATGCCATCCAGCGTAAGGGAACGCGAGCAGAGGCGTAAGGAGGGGGAAGGTGACGGAGGGGGCAAATCGAACCCCATCATGTCAGCAACCAGAAAACCGGACGAGCGAGTCCGCTACGCAATGGCGGCCGGTAGCGCGGCGAACTCGGGTTCGGACCAGAATGCACCACCGCTTATTCACCGGCGTTACTCCGAAGGAACCGCGGGGTCGCGAGATTCAGCCAATCAAAAACTCATTTGCCTGCTTTTCTGCGCCGGACCAGTACCGACCCAAAAAGATCTTCCCTCCCGCAGAGCTCGGTCTCGTCCAGGACTCGAACATATCCCTGGAGCCGACAAAACCCACCGTGGCGCTTGTCTTCGTCAGTGAATCCCAGATGTGGGAATCCTCTGGGTTCGGTGCGACGCCAATCAAGAGTACTTTTTCAGCGGACATGACTCGCTGATTCCACCGCGCTTGGGCGTCGCGAATAGCACCCGGCGACATCGAAATGCTTTTGCCCTTTGCATACAATGCCATCGCCGGGTAGAGGCCTGTGTTTCCTCGGAACACCGCTCTCACTTCGTGGGGTTGGATTGGAGTTATTCCTCCCTCGAAAATCACCCCTTGGCCGAATAAAACTCCCCGCCCGGCAGCGAGGTTGGCAATCTTGAAGTTGCAAGAACCGTGGAGTTTCCAGACACAGGCCTCTGCATTCGATGCTGAAGGCTCGCCGAAATAGTTGAGCCGCAGCGCAGCATGGCAGGCCGCGATTTCCAGGAGGCAATCGTAATTGAGCGTTGACCAGATTATGTCGTGCCTGTGCGCGTTGGGCTTGAGAATGCCCAGATACCGATTATCCGCGTTGCTCGGCATGCCGAAGATCGAAAAGAAGATCGCCATCTCCTGCATGAGCGGCGCGATGGCCATAGCGTTCTCGCCAGTAAGTTTCTCCATGCCGCGTTCGAAATTATCTCGAAATACGGCTGCGAGCTTATCGGGAACCGAACGCCACCCAGAGTACAGGGACTGTAGCGCGTCGAACAATTGATTTCCGAGCGGAGGGGGCTTGGGCTCCACCTGTCCGCATCCGAAGCTCGCGCCGGCACCGAACAGAACCACCCTCATCAGAGCACTCCCACGCTCTGCGCCACGAATTGAGCCAGGTATCCACAGTTCCGACACGTAATGCCGACGAGTGGAAACACGCTGCCGTCCACAGGCTGCTTGTATTCCTTGTTCAAAATGCCCTGGAAGGTCAGGTGTGGATTGACATTCCAATTCCGCTCTCCACAGACTGGACAGCCATTCCTCAACTTGATGTTCAAGTGGTCCTTGATTCGCTGCTGATCGCTTTCCGATAAGTTCATGTAGTGATTCTGCTCCGCGCTATTATGTAAATCAAGCTGCTTTGATACCGGCACGTTTTTCCAGCCGCTTATGCATAGTTCATGGCCTTGATCGATTGGCGGCGGTACGCCAGCATTGAGTACCCTGACGGGGCCGCTCCGCACCACAATGGCGAAGAAACTGATCGGAGGCGGCAGGAATTCCGTGTCGGCAATCAATGCGATTCGCTTCCGTACTGGATGCCCCAATAGGCATCCAGTTCTGCGACTCCATTTACCGCGAGTGCCACGGCGCGGTGGGCACCATCCCCAATCGCATACTCAAACATTCTGCCGGCGTAATCTCCTTTGATGAGGATTATTCGTTTGAGCGCCAGTTCCGGCCGCAGTTGCAGCAGATACGCCGGGTCGTCCGGCAGGTTGGGGATCGGCACGCCGGCGTTCGCTGCGGCTTGCAAGTCCCGGACAAACGCGTCCAGCTTGGGGTAATGCCATTTGTCAGCAGGTCCACCTATCGGCATCACATCGATTTCGTCAGGCCGGAGCTTCACAAGCGACCACCGGCCAACCCGCGCCCAAAACTGGTCGTAGAGCCAAGAATGCTTTCGCAGATCGCACAGCAAGACGCGCGACATGTGTTGTAGCGCTCCCTCGCTTGGAGATGCGGGCAGTCCCAGAAACGCGGCGTCAGGAACCTCCCCCGCGTCTGCGTGTTCAACGACGCGATTCAATTCGCTGGCGATGTAGTGTGCAACTACTTCTTCGCGCGCGGCAGAACGAATATGTCTCATGGCGCAACTCGTAAATGAATACTTTCCTGGGCACCACGAGTGCAAGACGGATTCCTCGAAACGGTTCAGCTTGACTTCTCCGGCACCTTCGCCCGCCTTTGCCACCGGCGGTGGAGCGATATGCTGGCGAGTATGGAGGAGAGGGCCGCTCCCACAATCCGCGACCTGTATCCGACCCTCGGCGACGAGGGACTCCGGCAGGCCGAGGACAACCTCGCTCAATACATCGCTCTCGCCCTGCGGGTCTATGAACGGGTTTCTTCCGACCCGGTCGCTTATGCACAGTTCCGGGCCTTGCTCGCCAAGAACCGTACGGTACAATCGAGTACCCGAGGGGAATAATCCATGCTTCCGTATTTCGGCTACATCCGTGTCTCCACGGCCAAACAGGGAGAAAAAGGCGTCTCGCTCCAGGAACAGCGGGATGCGATTGTCCGCTACGCCGAGCGCGGCCAACTCCCCGTCAGCGCCTGGTTCGAGGAGCAGGAGACGGCGGCGAAGCGCGGCCGGCCAGTCTTCAACGAAATGCTCCGGTGCCTCCGCAAAGGCGAGGCCCGTGGCGTCATCATCCACAAGATCGACCGCAGTGCTCGCAATCTGAAGGACTGGTCCGATCTCGGCGAACTGATCGACCAGGGCATAGAAGTCCACTTCGCCAACGAGAGCCTTGACCTGCACTCCCGGGGCGGCCGGCTCTCGGCCGACATCCAGGCCGTGGTCGCCGCCGACTACATCAGGAATCTCCGGGAGGAAACCCGCAAAGGCTTCTACGGCCGGATCAAACAGGGCCTGTACCCGCTGCCGGCGCCGGTGGGCTACCTCGACAGGGGAAAGGGTAATCCGAAGGAGATCGATCCGGTACGCGGGCCGCTCGTGAGGAGAGCGTTTGAGCTCTATGCCACCGGACGGTACACGCTCGAGACCTTGGGCGCGGAACTGTTCCGGCGGGGGCTGCGGAACCGGCGGGGCGGGGCCGTGACCCGCAACGGCTGGTCGAAGCTCCTCAACAACCCCTTCTACATCTGCCTCATCCACCTCAACCGTACCGGTGAGACCTTCCCCGGCGCCCACGCACCGCTCATCCCGAAGGCGATCTTCGACCGCGTGCAGGAGGTGCTCGCGGGCAAATACGGCGCCCGGAGCAGCCGGCATGATTTCAGCTTCAGACGGCTCCTGACTTGCGCCCGTTGCGGCTATTCGCTCATCGGCGAACGCCAGAAAGGCCATGTCTATTATCGCTGCCACACCATTGCGTGCCCGACCACGGGCGTCCGCGAGGAAGCAGCGGACGCAGCGCTCCGCCAAGCACTCACCCCACTCCGGTTCAGCGAGGAGGAAAAGGCATACCTCAGGGCGAAGCTGCCGCAGCTCACCGCGACCTGGGCAACCCAGCGGGAGAGCGAGATGAATACGCTCGCGCTGCGGAAGAGCCAACTCCGGGACCGGCTCAACCGGCTCACCGACGCGTTCATCGACGGCACAGTCGAGAAGCCCCTATTCGAGGAACGAAAGGCGGCGCTGCTCATGGAACGGCAGGGACTTGAGGAACAGGTGGCGAGATTAAGGCAGGAGGAACAGGCCGGACCTGATCGCCTTACAGAATTCCTCGAACTCGCTGGAACCGCGTCGTTGCTATATGAAATGGCGATTCCCGACGAAAAACGCGATCTGCTGAAAATCGTCACCTTGAACCGGACAGTGGACGGGAAAAACCTTGAAATTACGCTGTCAATTCCGTTTTGGGAGGTGGCAAATCGTCAATCTGTCACCGACGGTAGCCCGTGTCGGGACATACCTCGAACCTGGGATCGATTATTGGATATTCTGGCGAAGCTCAACACGCTCGGTCAGTTGCCGGTCTTTTATTCCATGAGTTGTCATCATAACACCCCACCGGTGGCCAAAGCGAGGAAAGAAACGTTGCTAAAGGCGACAGGAGTTAACCGTATCAGTGGGATGGTAGA
>JAGWYX010000234.1 GCA_018969165.1 Verrucomicrobiota bacterium | reverse complement strand
GGCAACCTCCGGGAACTGGCGGCGAAACTGAAGCCGGGCCTGCGGCGGGTGCTGGTGGAGGGACTGGGCCAGCAGCGCGTGCGCGGTCGCGGCCTGCCGAGTTGGGCGCACGGGCTGTTGTTCGCCGGGTTCATGATGCTGTTCCTCGGCACGACGCTGCTGGAATTGGACCACTTGGCGACGATGGTGTCGCCCAAACTCAAATTTCACCGCGGGTCCTACTATGTCGCTTACGAGTTCACCCTGGACGTGTTCGGGTTGCTGTTTTTGCTGGGGACGGTGTTGTTTTTCTCGCGGCGGCTGCGCCGGCCCGCGAGCCTCGGTCACCGGGCCACCGATTGGTACGTGCTGCTCTCATTTCTCGCGATCGGGGTGACGGGCTATCTGGTGGAGGCCCTGCGCATCCTCTGGCAGAAACCCGTCGGCCTCGGGGCGTTTTGCTCGCCCGTGGGACTGTGGCTGTCGTCGTGGTTCGCGGGCGTCGGTGAAGCTCACGCGCGGTCCGCGCACTTCGCCATGTGGTGGCTGCACGCGGGGCTTGTCTTCGGCTTTATCGCGTCGATCCCGTTTACGCGCCTGCTCCACTTCATCACCGGTCCGTTGAACCTGTTCTTCGCCCGGCCGATGTTGGGCCAGCTCCAGCCCATGACGCTGCAACAAGTCGAGCAAACCGGACGCATGGGCGTGGGAGAAATCCGGCACTTCACCCAACAACAACTCCTCAGCCTGGATGCCTGCATGGAGTGCGGTCGCTGCGAGGAGGCTTGCCCGGCCTTCGCCACCGCCAAGCCGCTTTCACCAAAGAAGGTCGTGCAGGATTTAAAGGGCGTCCTGGAAAGGCTGGACTGGTGGCGGGTGGCGTGTTCCGTCACTGATGGGCGAACAAACCCG
The DNA here is from genome assembly GCA_018969165.1 of Verrucomicrobiota bacterium. Taxonomy (GTDB): domain Bacteria; phylum Verrucomicrobiota; class Verrucomicrobiia; order Limisphaerales; family JAGWYX01; genus JAGWYX01. Next base: position 5,576 of record JAGWYX010000234.1, on the reverse strand, counting down.
ACGCCCACGCGGCTCGCAACGCCCGATTCGTCGCTCTCCCTGAACGTTCACGACACTATCTCCGCCGACACCCTCTGGTCCTGCTCGACGTGCTCCGCGTGCGTCTTCGTCTGCCCCGTGCGCATCGACCCGCTCACGCTGCTGCTCGACCTGCGACGGCATCGGCTGGGCGAAGGCGGTTTGAGCGGAACGGTGGCCACCGCGCTGCGCCGGATGCAGTCCAGCGCCAACCCGTGGGGCTTGCCCGCGGCGGAACGGGCCGGTTGGCTGGAAACGCCGCGCGCGCCGGCGACCGGCGGAGGTGCCGCCTCCGCGTTGGGCAGCACCCGGTCCGAGTACCGCGCCCCAACGACACAAGAGAATCCGGGCTTCGAATTGCTCTATTGGATCGGTTGTGCCGGCGCCTACGACCGCCGCGCCCAGCGCGTCGCCCGCGCGCTGGTAAAACTGCTGAACCTCGCGGGGGTGGACTTCGCCATCCTGGGCCGCGAGGAAAAATGCACCGGCGACTCGGCGCGCCGGTTGGGCGACGAATTCCTGTTCCAGGAGCTGGCACAGGCGAACATCGCCACCCTGGCGCGATATCGCGTGCGCGAAATCGTCGCCCATTGCCCGCATTGCGTGAATGCCTTTCGCCACGACTACCCGCAGTTCGGCGGCCAGTACCGCGTCCGGCACCACACGGAGTTGCTGGCGGATTTGGTTCGCGACGGCCGGCTCAAAGTGCCCGGTGAAATCCCGGCCTCCCTGCGCGGCCCGGTCACCTATCACGACCCCTGTTACCTGGCCCGCGTGAACGGCATTCACGTCGCCCCGCGCGAAGTGCTGCATCGGACGCTCGCCGATGGATCCCGCATCGATTTGCGCGAAATGGCCCGTCACCGGGAGAAGACGTTCTGCTGCGGCGCCGGTGGCGGGCGCATGTGGATGGAAGAAGACCCGCAGCAGCGCGTCTCGACCCTCCGGGCCCAGGAGGCGCTGGCGACCGGCGCGAACACCATCGCCGTCGGCTGCCCCTTCTGCCTGACCATGATGACGGACGGCGTCGCCGCACACACCAGCGAAGCGCGGGTGCTGGACGTCGCCGAAATCCTGGCGGAGCGGCTGGGCCTGTGAACGTGCAGCGCTCCAAAACGCTACCGCGTCAGTGGAGACCTGAGCGGGCACCCCATTTTGAATTTCACCTCGACGCCCATCCCCTATGTCGGAACTAAAACCCTTGCCCCCTCATCTCACTGGCGGAAATTTCCTGCTCACGGAAGCCGATCCCGCTCTCGTGTTCACGCCCGAAGACCTTTCCGCGGAGCAGCGGCAGATCGCGGAGTCGGCCGAGGAATTTATGACCAAGGAGGTCCTTCCCCGGCTTGACGCGCTCGAGCGTCAGGAACCGGACGTGGCCGTGCGCCTGTTCCGGCAAGCCGGCGAACTGGGTTTGCTGGCCATCGAGGTCCCCGAGGAATACGGCGGGTTGGGCCTGGGCAAGACCACCGCTTGCGTCGTCGAGAACCAACTCGGCCGCCAGGGCGGTTTCGCCGTCACCTGCGGCGCGCACACCGGCATCGGCAGCATGCCATTGACTTACTTCGGCACCGACGCCCAAAAGCGAGCCTACCTCCCCAAGCTCGCCAGTGGCGAGTGGATGGGCGCTTACGCGCTGAGCGAACCGGACGCCGGCTCCGACGCCCTGAGCCTGCGCACCAAGGCCACGCGCAGCGCCGACGGCACGCACTACTTGCTCAATGGAAGTAAAATGTGGATTTCCAACGCCGGCTGGGCCGATCTGTTCACCCTCTTCGCGAAAGTGGACGGCGCGCACGTGACTGCCTTTCTGGTCGAGCGCGCTTTTCCCGGCGTGTCCACCGGCAAGGAGGAACACAAGCTCGGCATCAAATCCTCGTCCACGCGCCGGGTCGTGCTCGAAGACGCGCGCGTGCCCGTCGGCAACGTCCTGGGGCAGGTGGGCAAAGGCGCCTACATCGCCTTCAACATCCTTAACCTCGGTCGCCTCAAGCTGGCCGCTGGCGTCCTCGGCGGCGCCAAAGCGGCGCTGGCCGGCGCGGCTCAATATGCCACCGAGCGTCGCCAGTTCGGCCAGCCGATCGCGGCGTTCGGTCTCATCCAACACAAGCTGGCCGAAACCGCGACCCGCATCTGCGCCGCCGAAAGCGCGCTCTTCCGGGTCGCCCGGCAGATCGACGACGTGGTGGCTGGCGGCGAACTGCTCGCCGCGATGCAACCGCCGTTCCCACGCGGCATCGACGAGTTCGCCATCGAATGCTCGATCCTCAAAGTCGCCGGCAGCGAGACATTGGACTTCGCAGTCGATGAAGCCCTGCAAATCCACGGCGGCTACGGCTATACCGAGGAATTCCCGGCCGCCCGCGCTTACCGCGACGCGCGCATCAACCGCATTTTCGAAGGCACCAACGAAATCAACCGGCTCTTCATCCCCACCATGCTGTTCCGCCGCGCCCAACGAAGCCGACTCCCGTTGCTCCCAGCCGTGGCGCAAGTCGCCAAGGACGCGCTTGACCTCGCACCCGCCCAGGAGACGGGCGACGCTTTGCGCAACGCGCACGCCCTGTTGGCCAACGCCAAGAAGTTGGCGCTGTTCCTTGCCGGCACGGCCTGGCAGAAGCTCGGCGACAAGCTGATCGAGGAGCAGGAAATCCTCGCCGCGCTGAGCGATCTGCTGATTGACCTCTACCTCGGCGAGAGCGCCGTCCTACGGACGTTCAAGGCGCGGGTGACGGGCGGGCCGGCGACCGTGCTGACCGATCTTACGCTGGTCTTCGTCAATGACAGTGCCACGCGAATGGAGCACTCGGCGCGCACACTCCTGGCCGCGGTCAGCAGCGGGGACGACCTGAAGGCGCAACTTGCCATCACGCGCCGGTTGCTCCGTTGGACGCCCCTCGACACCGTCGAGATGCGCCGTCGTATCGCGCAACGGTTGTGCGCCGTCGGCAGCTACGCGGCATTGACCGCCGGCAAGTAACGAGCTGGCGGCTGGGACACCTTTTACGGCGCAAACCGGGAAACCCAGGCCGCGATGCGAGGCGGCCGGGTACCCGACCTTAGCGTGCCATGCGATAGAACCGCGCGGTGAAGGGGGCGGTGTGGGTGTCCACAAAGGGCGCCGCTCCGTTGGTTGCCATCGTCGCGTTGCCAATCGTCCCCCACGAATTGCCGCCCAGGCCCGTCGCTGCCTGGACCTGGTAGTTCAAGCCGGGCGCGCCGTTGAGGTCGAGAGTGGCGCCTGACGGACCGAGCTGAATGCCGCTGATGAACGGTCCCGATGAAATCATGAGCTTGAAGATCGTGCCGAAGCCGGCACCGCCGCCCTCGGAGGCCGTGCCGTAGGAGGCGCCATCCTGGCCGAGCGTCAGGCCCGCATACGGCTCGGCGCCGTCCGCATTGCCGAAGAGACCGTTGGCCAAGCGGTCGCCGACAGCGAAGCTATGCAGCACAGCAAAGCCAGTTCCATCGGGATTCACGCGGAAAACGGCGCCGTTCCCCAGACCACTCGGCGATCCGGTATAGCAGGTCCCGTACAGCGCGCCGTCAGTTCCGAAGGTCAGTTTTCCGTAGGGATACATCTCCCAATCCGAAGGCCCGCCGAAGCTGTGCAGAACCCGGTAGCCGGAACCATCCGGGCGCAGTTTATAGGTCGTGCCGCCGTAGGCAAAGAAGCTCAAGCCAGGATCATACTGGCCCCCGGCATCAGTGGTGCCGTACAAAGTGCCATCCGGCCCCTGTGTCAACGGACCAATGGCGCTGTAGGCGTCGCCGATGACCTCCCCGAGGGCGAGTTGGCCGGCGATGGAAGCACCGTTCAAGAACTGATGGTCGAACGTATGCAGAACGGTGTAGCCGCTGCCGTCTTTGTTCAGGCTAAACACGACCCCGCCGCCGGAACTATTGTTCGTGCCGCCGCAGGCCGCCACGCCGTATAATCGGCCATCTTGCCCCTCGATGACATTCTGCGGATGGAACGCATCGCCCGGCGTATGCTGCGGATCAAACGAATGCAGAATGGCAAAACCGGTCCCGTTCGTATTCACTTTGAACACGGCGCCACACCGCACCGCCGCCGGGGTCGCCTGGTTCAGCCCCCAATCCGGCGATACGCCGTAAAGCACGCCGTCGCTTCCCTGGATGAGGCCATTGATGTTTGCGCCGCCGCCAATCCCATTGACCAATGTCGAAAACGCCGTCCCGTCCGCATTGAGCCTGAAGACACCGCCGTTTCCGCCACCGATGAGGATCAAGCTGCCGGCGACCGGGTTGGTGCTGCTCCACACGGACACGCCGTAAAGGCTCCCATCTCCTCCTAGGACAATCGCCTCCGGGCCTTGTGCAGGTTGGACCGGCGGGTTGGTGCTGAAATCATGGACCACCGTCATCCCGGTGCCATTGGTGTTGATTTTGAACACGACGCCTGCGCCCAAATTGTTTGTGGGGTTACCGGGATTAAGGGAAGGCCCGCCCAGAACCGCCGCGCCGTAGAGCATTCCGTCTCCGCCTTGCTGTAACCCGGCCAGCGGCATGATGCCGGAGTCCCCGGTGAACGTGTAGATAGCCGAAAAATCGACTCGCACCGGCGCCGGAACCGAGGTGCAGATCACCGTGACACTCGCGCTCTGCCGGTTCCCAGCGGTGTCCCATGCCGTGGCGGTAATCACGTTCGTGCCGGCCACCAGCGGGATCGCATCGGCGGACCAGGAGGTAGTTCCGCTCGCCCGCGCCAGACTGCCATTGGCATTGTTCACCCAGGTCACTGCCAGCACGCCCCCATAGCCGCCCGACGCGGCGCCCGCCACGTCAATCAGCGGGCTGGCGGTCGTAAACGATGCGCCAGTCGTTGGCGCAGTGATCTGGATCGTCGGCGGCGTGTAGATCACCGCCAAAGTCGCGCTGCCTTGGTTGCCGGCCGCGTCACTCGCGGTGACGGTGATTACGTTGGTGCCAACCTGGATGGGAAGGCCGGTGGCGGTCCAAACCGGCGTGCCGCTGGCCGCGCCGCTCCCGCCGCGATTGTTGGTCCAGGTGATCTGCGTGACACCGACGTTGTCCACGGCCGTCCCGCTCAGGTCCACCGACGTGCCGGCGCTCGCAAACACGGGGCCGCGCGTCGGCGAGGTGATCGTCACCACCGGCGGTGTGGTGTCCGTCGGCACATAGACGGCGGTAAATGGCAGCGTCTGGGTATTGCCGGCGGCGTCGCGGGCCGTCACGAAAACCGTGTTTGTGCCCGGCTGCAGGGCGAGGCCGTTAATGGCCCAATTGCCGGTTCCTGACGCCGTGCCGCTGGCGCCGGTGCTGCTGGTCCAGGTGACCTGGGTTGGATTATTCATGGAAATGGCCGATCCTGTCAGGCTGATCGTTCCCGTCGTGGTGACAAAGGTGGAGGCGATCGTGGGTGAGTCCATAACCACGGAGGGTTGCGACGACAACAGCACTTTATAGATGGATCCACCGGTGGCGCCGTGCAACGCGCCGTCGTTACCGATCACCAAGGGATAAGCAGGAGCACCGCCGTCCGTGTCGGAAAAATCATGCAGGATGGCGTAAGC
>JAGWYX010000233.1 GCA_018969165.1 Verrucomicrobiota bacterium | reverse complement strand
AGGCCTTCAACCAACTGCTGCCGCCACACTGGAGCCACAACAACCCCGTGGACATCCTCGGCGATGCCGGCCCGGACCGCTACGCCAAGGCCGTCGAGATCGCCGCCAAGGATCCCAACAGCGACGGCTTGCTGGTCATCCTGACCCCGCAGGCGATGACCGAACCGACCGGCACGGCCGAGCAGTTGAAACCGTTCGCACACCTGGAGGGCAAGCCGATCCTGGCCAGTTGGATGGGCGGCACGGACGTGGACGCCGGCGAGTGGATTCTCAACTGCGCTGACATCCCGACCTTCGCGTATCCGGACCGCGCTGCGCGCGCCTTCCAATACATGTGGCGCTACAGCGATAATTTGCGAAGCCTCTACGAGACGCCGTCCCCCGCGGCCAATTCGGAGGAAAACACCCTCCACCGAACTCAAGTCGCGGCCATCGTGGACCACGCGCGTCACGTCGGGCGCCCGGTGCTGACCGAGCACGAGTCCAAGCAAGTCCTGGCCGCCTACGGCATCCCGACCGTCGAGACCCACGTCGCCACCTCGGAGGCGCAGGCGGTGAAACTCGCCGCCAAGCTCGATTGCCCCGTGGTCCTCAAGCTCCACTCCGAGACGATCACTCACAAGACCGACGTCGGCGGCGTCCAATTGGATTTGCGCGGGGCGACCGCCGTGCGTCGGGCCTACCGGGCGATCCAGACCGCCGTCAAATCCAAGGCGGGCGCCCGTCATTTCCAGGGGGTCACGGTCCAACCGATGATCCGGCAGGAGGGCTACGAGATTATCTTGGGCAGCAGCCTGGACCCCCAGTTCGGCCCGGTGTTGCTCTTCGGCTCCGGCGGGCAATTGGTCGAGGTTTACAAGGATCGCGCCCTGGCGTTGCCGCCGCTGAACGCGACCCTGGCGCGACGCATGATGGAACGCACACGCGTTTACACCGCATTGAAGGGCGTCCGCGGACGGCGCGCGGTGGACCTGGAATGCCTCGAACAGTTGCTGGTCCGCTTCAGCCACCTGGTGGTCGAGCAACGCTGGATCCGCGAGATCGACATCAACCCGCTGCTGGCTTCGCCGGACCGCATCGTGGCCCTGGACGCCCGGGTGGTGGTGCACGGCCCGGAGATCCGCGAAGACCAATTGCCGAAGCTGGCCATCCGGCCCTACCCGACGCCATACATCAGCCGCTGGAAGTTCAAAGACAACATCGCGGTCACCATCCGCCCCATCCGTCCCGAAGACGAGCCGTTGATGGTCGAGTTTCACCAGACGCTGTCGGAGCGGAGCGTGTACTACCGCTACTTCAGCATCCTCAAACTGGGGCAACGGATTTCCCACGAACGCCTGACCCGCATCTGTTTCAACGATTACGACCGCGAGATCGCCCTGGTCGCCGACCGCCAGAACCCCAAAACCGCCAAACACGAAATCCTCGGGGTCGGGCGCCTCAGCAAGGTCCACGGCCGGAATGAGGCCGAGTTTGCCATTGTGGTCAGCGACCAGTGGCAGCACCGGGGCTTGGGAACCGAATTACTCAAACTCCTGATCCAGGTGGCCAAGGCCGAGCAACTGCGGCGCCTGACGGCGCGCGTGCTCCCGATCAATGCCGAGATGCTGCACGTGTGCAAGAAACTCGGCTTCACCCTCCAGCACCTGCCGGCCGACGGCGAATGGAAAGCGGAACTGGTCTTGTGATCGCGACCGCAGCGGAAGCTCAAAGGACCTCCAACACCGACCGGGCCCCGGCCCAGGCCGACCGGCAGGAGACCCGGGCCTGCTTGGTCCTGAGCGGCGCGGTGCAGGGAGTCGGCTTTCGCCCGTTCGTTTTTCGCCTGGCCACCGGCCTGGGCCTGCGCGGCTGGGTCAATAACTTCTCGGGTGGCGTGCGGATCGAGATTGAAGGCGCCCGAAACCGGGTGCGCCAGTTTATCCGCCGGCTCGAAGTCGAAAAACCGGCACACACCCTCATCCGGGGGATGCGAACCACCTTCGCGGCGGTCGTCGGTTACGCCGGCTTTGCCATCCGTCCCAGCGACGGCAGTGCCAATCCCTCGACCCTGGTCATGCCCGACCTGGCGACTTGCCCGGAATGCCGGGCGGACATCTTCGATCCGCACAACCGCCGTTACGGGTATCCCTTCACCAACTGCACCCAGTGCGGCCCGCGCTTCAGCATCCTCTACTCCCTGCCGTACGATCGACCCAATACCGCCATGGCCCGGTTCACCATGTGCGAACAATGCCAGGCCGAATATGATTGTCCGACCGACCGCCGCTTCCACGCGCAACCCAACGCCTGCCCGGTCTGCGGGCCGCACGTCGAGCTCTGGGACCGCACGGGCCGCCGGCTCGGATCGGGGTCGCGAGCGTTGACAGACACGGCAACGGCGGTCCGCCAGGGGGCCATCGTGGCCGTCAAGGGTCTGGGCGGCTTTCACCTGATGGCCGCGGCGGGCGAGGACCGGGTGATCCGCCGCCTGCGCCGCCTCAAGCACCGCGACGCCAAACCGTTCGCCTTGATGTGCGCGACCCCAGCCATGATCCAGGCCGCGTGTCAGGTCCAGCCATTGGAAGACCGGTTGCTGCAGTCGGCGGCCGCACCCATTGTCCTGCTCCGGCGCCGCGCCGGGCCCAACGCCGGCCACCCGGGATGGGCGATCGCTTCGCTGGTCGCGCCGGGAAATCCGCGCCTGGGGATTATGCTCGCGTACACGCCGCTGCACCATCTCCTCCTGGCCCAGGTGGGAAGTCCGGTGGTTGCCACCAGCGGCAACCGGGCCGACGAACCGATCTGCACCGATGAACGCGAGGCGCTGGAGCGGCTGGGAGACATCGCTGAGCTGTTCCTGGTGCATGATCGGCCGATCGTCCGGCCGTTGGACGATTCGGTCGTGCAGGTCGTTGCCGGGCACCAGCAGGTGCTGCGTCGGGCGCGCGGCTACGCGCCGCTACCCATCGCGCTCGGCGATGCGCTTGACCAGCAGCCGGCCGAGCCAGGCTTGCGCCTGGTCAACCGGGTTGCCGCAGCGACCGTTGGCGCGCCGATTCTCGCCGTCGGGGCGCAGGCCAAGAGCACCCTGGCCTTGGCGGTGGACCGGCAGGTGTTTCTCAGCCCACATATCGGCGACCTCGATAGCGCCCGGGCCTGCGCGGTCTTCCGACGCGCCGCCGGTGACCTCCAGCACTTCTGCGGCGTCCGTCCCACCCTGATCGCCGCGGACGCGCATCCGGATTACCACTCGACGCAGTTTGCCCACGCCACCGGCCTGACGCGTCTCCATGTCCAGCATCATTACGCCCACGTGCTGTCGTGCATGGCCGAGCATGGGCTGGACGGCACGCTGCTGGGCGTGGCCTGGGACGGCACCGGCTTTGGCGCCGACGGCACGATGTGGGGCGGCGAGTTCATCCGGATCCAGCCGCAGAGCTGGCAGCGCGTCGGACGATTGCGGACGTTTCCGTTGCCCGGCGGCGAGAGCGCCGTTTATGAACCGCGCCGCGCCGCCCTGGGGTTGCTCTACGAATTGTTTGGCGACGCGGCCTTCGCGATGCGAGAGCTGGCCCCGCTCCGCGCCTTCACCGCCAAGGAAATCGCCACTCTCAAGCACGTGCTCGCCCAGCGCCTCAACGGACCGCTCACCTCGAGTGCCGGGCGGCTGTTTGACGCCGTCGCCTCGCTGGTCGATCTGCGGCAGCGCGTCCAATTCGAAGGCCAGGCGGCGATGGACCTGGAGTTCGCCGTGGACGCGATCGAGACCGACGAGACCTACCGCATGCGCTACTCGACCACGGCGCCCCCGGCCGACGCACAGCCGGCGAGCGAGGTCATGGTCGTGGACTGGGCGCCGATGATCGAGGCGCTGATTCACGATACGCTCGCCGGGCTGCCGGCCTGGGAAATCACCGTGAAATTCCACAACGCCCTGGCCGAGGCCATCGTCGCGGTCGCCCAACACGTGGGCGAGAACCGCGTGGTCCTCAGCGGCGGCTGTTTCCAGAACCGGCTGCTCACCGAGCGCGCCGTCCAGTTGCTGCGTGCCGCCGGATTTCATGCCTACTGGCACCAACGCGTCCCGCCCAACGACGGTGGCCTCGCCCTGGGCCAGGCCATCGCCGCCGCCCGCGCCCGGCGCGCCAGCCAAGGTCCAAGACCCAGGCATCCCTGATCTTATGTGCCTTGCCGTGCCAGGAAAGATACTGCGCGTGATCGGCGACGACCCGCTCTCCCGCGCCGCCCAGGTCAGCTTCGGCGGGCTGCTCAAGGTGGTCAATCTCGCTTGTGTTCCGGAGGCACGCCCCGGCGATTACGTGATCGTGCATGTCGGCGTGGCCATCAGCACTCTCGACGAAAACGAGGCGAACCGCGTGTTCCATTGCCTGGAGCAACTGGAGTCCGCGGCCCATTCCCAACATGAAGACCCGAAGCTATAAGACCATCGACGGCAATGAAGCCGTCGCGCGGATCGCCTACAAACTCAACGAAGTCATCGCAATTTACCCCATCACACCGGCCTCGCCCATGGGCGAGTGGGCCGACGCGTGGGCGGCCACCGGCAGCAAGAACCTCTGGGGCACCGTGCCCGCGGTGGTCGAAATGCAGAGCGAAGGCGGGGCCAGCGGCGCGGTGCACGGCGCCCTGCAGACCGGTTCGCTCAGCACGACTTTCACCGCCTCGCAGGGCCTGCTGCTCATGCTCCCCAATCTCTACAAGATCGCCGGCGAACTCACGCCCACCGTCTTCCACATCGCCGCCCGTTCCCTGGCCGCCCAAGCCCTCTCGATCTTCGGCGATCACAGCGATGTGATGGCCGCCCGGGGCACCGGCTTCGCGCTCCTGGCCTCGGCCTCCGTCCAGGAGGCGCAGGACCTGGCCCTCATCGCCCACGCCGCCACCCTGGAGGCCCGGGTGCCATTCCTGCATTTCTTCGACGGCTTCCGCACCTCGCATGAGATTTCCAAGATCGACCTGCTCCCCGACGACGTGCTCCGGCAGATGATCAACGAGGACCGCATCCGCGAACATCGCCAGCGGGCGCTGTCCCCCGATCATCCGGTCTTACGTGGCACCGCGCAGAACCCCGATGTCTATTTCCAGGCCCGCGAGACCGTCAATCCCCATTACGCGGTTTGCCCGGAACGGGTCCAGCAGGCCATGGACCGGTTTGCTGCCCTGACCGGACGCCCGTACCGGCTGTTCGAATACCACGGCGCCCCCGACGCCGATCGCGTGGTCGTGCTGATGGGCTCGGGCTGCGAAGCGGCGCACGAAACAGTCGATTGCTTGAACGCCACGGGCCAAAAGGTCGGAGTGCTGAAAGTCCGACTCTATCGGCCGTTCGACGCCCAGCGGTTTGTCGCCGCCCTCCCCACCACAACGCGCGGCATCGCCGTGCTGGATCGCACCAAGGAACCCGGGAGCGCCGGCGAACCGCTCTACCTGGATTGCGTCAACGCGGTTTACGAATCCCTCCGCGACGAAGCGCGCCGTCTGGCGCATGTCCCTTGCATCGTGGGCGGCCGCTACGGACTGTCCTCGAAGGAATTCACTCCCGCCATGGTCAAGGCCGTGCTCGACAACCTGGCCCTACCCTCTCCCAAGAACCATTTCACCGTCGGCATCCACGACGACCTCGCCGGCACCAGCCTCGAGGTCGATTCCACCTTCTCCACCGAGCCCGACGAGGTCTTCCGGGCGCTGTTCTTCGGGCTGGGCGCCGACGGCACCGTGGGGGCCAATAAGGACTCCATCAAGATCATCGGCGAAAACACCGATCACTTTGCCCAGGCCTACTTCGTTTATGATTCCAAGAAGTCCGGCGCAATGACGATCTCCCATCTGCGCTTCGGCCCGCGCCCGATCCGCTCGACCTACCTGGTTTCCAGGGCCAATTTCGTCGGCTGCCATCAACCGGCGTTCCTCGAGCAATTCGATCTGCCGGCGGCGCTGGCGCCAGGCGGCACCCTGCTGCTGAACTCGCCGCACGCCCCCGAGGACGTCTGGACGCACCTGCCCGAGCCGGTCCAGCGGCAGCTCATCGACAAGCGCATCCGCTTGTTTGTCATCAACGCCCACAAGCTGGCCCGGGACTGCGGCATGCGCGGCCGCATCAATACCATTATGCAGGCCGCGTTCTTTTCCGTCTCGGGCGTGTTGCCCCCACTCGAGGCGATCGCCGCCATCAAAGCGTCGGTCCGCAAGACCTACGGCAAGAAAGGGGAGGACATCGTCCACATGAACCTCGCGGCCGTGGACCAGGCGTTGGCCCATCTCCACGAGGTCAAAATCCCCCCGCAGAGCAACGGGCGGCAGGCCCTGCGGCCGCCGGTCCCGGAAGCCGCCCCGGCATTCGTGCGCCAGGTCCTCGGCCCGATTATCGCCGGGCGCGGAGACGAACTCCCCGTCAGCGCCCTGCCCGCCGATGGCACCTATCCGACCGCCACGACCCGCTGGGAAAAGCGGAACTTGGCGCTCGAAATCCCGGTCTGGGATTCGCAGGTCTGCATCCAGTGCGGCAAG
>JAGWYX010000232.1 GCA_018969165.1 Verrucomicrobiota bacterium | reverse complement strand
ATTCGCCGGACATTGGCACCCAGCGCGGACTCGATTCTGTCTTCGTTCCGGGGAGGAAAACCATGTTGCTCTCAAAATTCACGTTGGACCAAATCAAGGGATTCTTCTTTTTTCTGCCTCCGGTGATCTCGGCCACGCGGGCGCCTGAATAAGCGAGGAGCTCGACGAGGTCAGCGCCGTCTTTGGACTGTTCGTCCTTTCCACCACCGGATTGGCGGATGGTTGCCAGGAGTTGCTGGAATTCCTCCAAACTTGGCACTTGGATTCTCGGCTGGCGCACCGTTGGCCGTTCGATAGGGCCAGCAGGATTCGTCAGGATCAGGCCGTGACGAATGGCATATTGGAACACCGCGTTCATCGTATCCAGTTCGCTCACGAACGCTTTGGTGCCCACCGCTTTTCTCCGTGTCGCCGCCCACCGCTCGCAGTCTTGAGCCGTTATGTTGCGAACGGAGGCACCACCGAAAAAGTCTCCCAGGTTCTTGATAAAATAACCGTACCATTCAGCCGTGCTCTCGGCCAGTTTATGCTTGCGCGAGTCGAGCCAACGACCGGCGAGTGTCCTGAAATCGCAGTTTGCGTCTTCGCTCACTCGCAATACCCCCATTTTTTCCTTCAGATCTTTCAAGCGGCGCTCGGCCAGTTTGCGATCCCTGGTTTTCAAAGAACGGCGAAATTGCTTGCCCCCCTTTTTGATCAGTCCGTAGTATCCCCCGGATGATTCGAGTCGATATAGATTTTCTCCAACCCGGTGGAAGACCGACTGGCCGGTCAGTGGGGCAACTTTTTGTAGCGTCGCATTCATGCCAGAAGATACACCAAGCCTGCCGGGTGACAAGTTTGGGTTACAAGTCTGGGTTTTCCCGCCCCTTGTTCTTCTATAAGTCATTCATGGTGAACTAGTCGGAGCGTAGCTCAGCCTGGTAGAGCACTTGGTTTGGGACCAAGACGTCGCAGGTTCAAATCCTGTCGCTCCGACCATTTTCAACGCGTTGCCATGATCGGTTTGCCGAGTTGCGTGACTCCCTGAAAATCCCGGCCCGGCGCAATGGACTGCGGCACGTTGTGGATTACCATTGAAGACCATGAGAACGAACAAGCTGCCGCCGATTCACCCTGGCGAAATCCTGCGCGAGGAGTTTATGAAGCCGCGCGGTCTCTCACAGAACGCCCTGGCGCGGGCGTTGAATGTGGCCCCGCGCCGGATCAACGAAATTGTTCTGGAAAAGCGCGCCATCACGGCGGACACCGCGTTGCGGCTCGCTCGTTGCTTTGGCACCAGCGCCGAGATGTGGGCGGGATTGCAGGCCGACTACGATCTGCGTCTGGCGCGATACCAGAAGGCGCGGACCATCGAGCGCGAAGTCGAACCGGTCGCGGCGTAATTCAGGCCGGCGCGGCGTCCTGGGTCTGGGTGAAACCGTTGTCGGCCTCGCCTTGCCGCCGCCCATTGACGCGCGATTTCGCCCCGGCCTGATCCGCCGGGGAACTCCTGCCGGTGGTGGTCTCTACCATGCCGCCGGTGGGCAACTCTGGTGATGGACGCATCAACACCTTCGACGTCCGGACTAGCGCCTTTCCGGGCCAACTGGATGACCCGAGCGGAAATCCGCTGACAATCGATGGCCTGTGAGGATTGACGTTCAATACCGACGAAGGAGGTGCAGCGTTTTTCTATTTCACGCGGTTCAGGACCTGCGCCAGCCGCGACTTCTTGCGGGCCGCCCGGCCCCGGTGCACCACGCCGACTTTAGCGGCTTTGTCGAAGGCGGAACTGAGCTGTTGGAAGGCAGCCTGGGCCGCCTCGCGCGGACCGCCGGTGGCGACGGCGCGAAATTTCTTTTCCAACGTCTTCAATCGCGATCGGAGGGCGACGTTATGCAAATGCTTGCGTGCGCTGTGGCGCGCCCGGCGTTCGGCTGACTTCGTATTCGGCATAAATTGGCCTGTGACCCGGCTGAGTTTCCGGGTGCGCAACGGTAGCGGAACGCCCGGCTTTGTCAACGGCGAGTTGCGGCGGCGGATTGTCCGTGCTCCGGGCGGGCCAGGAGCGGCCGGACCCACCCCCAGACCAGTTCCTGCACCGTCTGGATCGGCTGGGTGGCGTCGATCGTTCGCACCCGCTGCGGCTCGGCGGCCGCGATTGCCTGGTAGCCCCGCTCGACCCGCGCGAAGAACTCCGGGCCCGCCTCCTCGAGGCGGTCACGTGGCGGAGTCGTCGCGCTGTGGCGCGATTGGCGGCGCGATTCACTTTCCCGCAACGGCAGCACCAGCAGCAGGGTCAATGCGGGCCGGGTCTCGCCTACCGCGAAGTCGATCAGGGCCTGCACTTGCTGGAGGTCCAACTGCCGGCCGTAGCCCTGGTAGGCCGTGGTCGAGTCGAAGAACCGGTCGCAAACCACCCGTTCGCCGGCGGCCAGGGCGGGGCGAATGATCTCCCGTACCAACTGCGCCCGGGCGGCGCTCATCAACAACAATTCGGCCTCGGCCGTCATGGCCTGATTGCTCGAACTGTGTTTGAGGGTATGCCGGATTTCCTCGCCGATGGGGGTGCCTCCGGGTTCCCGCAGCAGGCGCACCCGCTCCCCCTGTTGTCGCAGCCGCTCGGCCAGCAAGGCGGCTTGGGTCGATTTGCCGCTGCCTTCGGTCCCTTCGAACGTGATGAACAGGCCGCTCACTTGTGTTCCATCGAAATCGCCGACGCCCGCATTTGCCTACGGCGCCGCCCCGACCGGCACGGGGGGCAGGGCAGACGGAACCGGCACGCGCGCCGAGACGGCCGCTCGCCGCGGCAAAAAAGTCGTCGTGAGATAATCCAGCAGCGAGTTGATTTGCAGCTCGGTAAGCGGTCCGCCCTGGGCCGCCGCGAAGGCTGGCATCAGCGTGCCCGGCTTGCCGGCGGTGATCCAGAACCGCCAGAACTCGCGGTCCGTGGCCTGGGTCAGGGCATGCAGATCGGGCACCATGGTTGCGCGGTGGGCCGACTCGTGACAAATGGCGCAGGCGGCCTGAAACAGGGCCGCGCCGGTCTTGCCGACGGTCGGTTGGGCGTGGCAGCGGGCACAGTCGTTCCGAAAGACGGCCTGGCGGTCCGCGCGGGCCAGTTGCTGATTGCGCATCCGGTCGGCCATCAGGACCGCCGCCGGCGCACTGCCGGTCGGCACTCGGATCGAGACGTGCAGCACCTTGTACCCGTCGGAGGTGTCCACGGTGATCAGCTTCTGGAGCACGCCCCATTTGCCGCGCAAATCGACCGTGACATCGATTTGCCCGCTCGCGCCGGGCGCCAGCCGCCAGGGTTGAGCCGGCAGCCGCGCCACGGTGCATCCACACGAAGTGGTCACGCGGTTGACCACGACCTCGGCCGATGAAATGTTGGTCAGCGCAAAGGCGAAATGCGCGGTGGGCTCACCCGGCTTGGCCTGGTAGGCCTTGGCGTCCGAGTCCCAGCTTAAGTGCGGCGTGCCTTGGACGGGGAAGTGGAAGGGGCGTGGTTGGATCACGGGCGCGGGTACGCGGGGTGACACCACTGGCGCGGGTGATGGTAAGGCTGGCGGCGGCGCTAGCGGCGGCGTCACCGGCTGGATCCCCGGCGGTACGGGCGGCAAGTCCGGGGGTGATGGGGGGGCTTGGAACGGTTGGGCCAGCGCGGTGATCGTGACCACCAGTCCCGCCAGGGCCAGTCCCCATGTCGGCTTGGTCTGCGAACCAGTCATGCGTCTGTGACGAAGATGTGTCAACCTAGCGAGGCGCGCCTCAAACCTCAAGTCAACTTTGTCATGCATCTTCGATCGTTCTTCTCCTTCGCCCGTTCTCTCTGCACGTCTCGCTTGGAGAGTCCTTGAGGGGAAAAACACAGGCCGCAAAAGAGACGCCGAAACTTGACTTGATGACAGCAAGTTTCACGGTTCAAGGACGCTACCGTGGCTTGAGCTTGGGTCCCTTGGGCGTGTCCTCGACCAACCACCCTTTGGCCTTCAGCGCATTGCGCAACAGATCGGCGCGCTTGAAGTCCTTGGCCCGTCGGGCCGACTCGCGCTCGGTCAGGAGATTTTGGATTTCGGCCGGTGCGGCCTGGCGGCTGGTGGCCGTCTCGATCCCCAGGACCGCGTTGACCTCTTCCCAGGCCGCCAGGGCGGCGGCGGCCGACCGCGGGGCGAGCGTGCCGGCGGCCAGCGACCGGTTCACTTGCCGGACCCACTCGAAGATGGCGCCCCACGCCGCCGAGACATTCAGATCGTCGTCCAGCCCCTCGGTAAAAGTTCGCAGCAGCGCCGGGTCCGGGCCCTCGGTGGTGTCTCCGGCGACTTCGCGCAGTCTGGTCAGGCACTCATCCAGGCGCGCCAGGGCGGAGCGGGCGCCGTCGAGGCCATCGAGGGTGAAGTTGAATGGTTCGCGGTAGTGCGCCTGCAGCAGCGAATAGCGAATCTCGCGCCCGGAGTAACCCTTGGCCAGCAGATCGCGCAGCGTGAAGAAGTTGCCCAGCGATTTGCTCATCTTTTTCCCGTCCACCAGCAGGTGCGCGCAATGGAGCCAGTGCCGGACAAACCGCTGCCCGGCCGCCTGCAGTCCCGCCCCCTCGCTTTGGGCAATCTCGTCCTCGTGATGCGGGAAGATGAGGTCCTCGCCGCCCAGGTGCAGGTCGAAGCTCGGCCCGAGCAGCTTCATGCTCATGGCGCTGCACTCGATGTGCCAACCGGGCCGGCCTTCGCCCCAGGGACTGGGCCAGAACACCGCGCCGTCCTCGGCCACGCGCGCCTTCCACAGCGCGAAGTCGGCGGCGGATTCCTTGGCGTATTCATCGTGCCGAACCCGCTCGCCGGGGCGCAGTTCCTCGGACTTCAAGTGCACCAACTGCCCGTAGCGGCCTCCGCCAGCGCGGTATTTCTCGATGCTGAAATAGACCGAACCGTCCGGGGCACGGTAGGCCATCCCCCGCGCCAGGAGTTGCTCGATCAGGGCGATCATCTCGCCAATGTGCCCGGTGGCGCGCGGGGTGTGGTGCGGGGGCAGGCAGTTCAGCGCGCGGGCGTCCTCGAAAAACGCCGTCTCGTAACCGGCGGTGTAGTCTCCCAGCGGCAGGCCGGCGGCGCGGACGCGGGCGATGATTTTGTCTTCCACATCGGTGACATTCATCACGTGCGTGACCGCGTAGCCCTTGAACTCGAGGTGGCGCCGCACCAGATCGGCAAAAACAAACGTCCGGAAATTGCCGATGTGGGCCGAGTCATGCACCGTCGGCCCGCAGCAGTAGAGGCCGACCTGCTTGCCTGCCGGGTCCAGCGGCGCGAAGTCCTGCACCGCGCGCGACAGGGTGTTGAATAGTCTCAGGCCCATGGACACACGCAACGCGCTTGCGCTGGCTCGCTTCAGTTCCGCCGCAAAGCGGACCGGTCGTCGATTGCGCAGGGCAGGCGGCGAGGTTCGCCGACGTGCTGCCGGAGTGACCCGGGATCGGCCGTCCGAGGCTTGCAACCTGGCCTGCTCGCAACGAGTTTCATGGGTCAAGGACTCTAGAGCGGCAGGGTCGGAAGGAAAGCCGAATTTGGCAAAAAGTACCCCGCGCTCTTCAAGTTCCATCACGGGTGCTGGATGTGCTATGCGCCGCTGCCGTTCTCCCGGCCCGCGGCCTTGGCGCGTTTTTTGAATGGGCGTGGGGTCCATTGCGGCGCGGGAATTTGGCCGGAGCCCTGGCCCGCACCGAATGGGCGACGCCCAGTGCGTGAGTGTGCTACGTTACGGATGGCCAGATGAATGCGTTGCAAGACGAGATTCGCGCCACCGGCGAGAAGATATTCGCCCTCATGGAAGGAGAAACCGCGTCCCTGTTTCGCAAAGACTTCTGGTATGGCCAGGTCATGGACTGGTCGATGCGCAACGAGGCCTTCAAGGTCCAGATGTTCCGGTTCGTGGATGTGTTGCCCTGCCTGAACTCGAGCCAGGAGGTGGCCCGGCACTTGCAGGAGTATTTCCACGACGCGGGACCGGACCTGCCCAGGATTCTGAGCTGGGGCCTGGGCCTGTCCGGGTTCGCCCCTGGTCTGCTGGCGGCGGCCGTCAAAAAGAACGTGACGGAAATGGCGCGCATGTTCATCACCGGCGCCACCGCGGACGAGGCGCTCGTCAAGTTGAAGCAACTCCGGTCCCAAACCCTGGCCTTCACCGTCGATTTGCTGGGGGAAGCGGCGGTGAGCGAGTCGGAGGCCGACGAATACCAGGGGCGTTACCTCGGGTTGATCGAGGGCCTGGCCCGGGAAGCCGCCGGGTGGCCCAACATCGACCAGATTGACCAGGATCACCTCGGGCCCATCCCGCGGGTCAACGTGTCGGTCAAGCTCACCGCGCTGGATTCCCAGATCGACCCGACCGCACCCGAGCGGGCGTTGGAGGTGCTCAAGCGTCGGTTGCGGCCGTTGTTCCGGAGGGCGCGTGAGCTGGGGGTATTCATGAACCTGGACATGGAGAGTTATGCGGTCAAAGACCTCACGCTGGCCTTGTTCAAGAGCCTGATGGAAGAGC
>JAGWYX010000231.1 GCA_018969165.1 Verrucomicrobiota bacterium | reverse complement strand
GCACCCTGGCGGTCGCCACCGGTGGCGCCACCTACGAGCAATTGCAGGCCGACGCACCGGACTGGCTCGTTCAGAACGTGGGCCAGGTCAAAGCGGCGGAGGTCTGCGTCTGAACCGGCGCCTTCGCGGCCCGGCGGCCCGGCGGACTGGTCAGGACGCGTTCCATCGCGCCCCCAACCTCCGCAACCCGGAGAACCCCGGGCGAAGCCGGCGGTTGGAACCCCTCAGTGCGAGTGCGGCCGCCCGGTGCCACACAGGCCGCAGGAGTGGGGCGTCCCCGTGCAGGCGGGCCCCTCACCCACGCCGCCCGCCACGTTCGAGGCGAACACGGAGAGCTTCTTCGCCAACTTCCTCGACCCGCAGTGCGGACACGGTGTGCCCTCCCATCGACTCGAGCGTACCAGGACCTCGCTGTCCTTCCCGCAATTGCCGCAGTGAAATTCGTAGATTGGCATGGCCCGAAGTTAACGCATCCGCCGGAAAGCTCAAGCTTCTCCCTGAGCTATTGTGACGGTCCCGGTGGACCGGAATGGGCTTCCCCGCCTGCCGGCGAGGGCGGCTGGGAGGCGTCCGGTGGCGCGCCTGGCTGGCCGAGTGCTCGACGAGGCAGACGCCGGCCGCGGAAGCAACAGCAAAACTTGACTTGAGAACAGCAAGTTTCACAATTCAAGGACTCTACCGAGGTTTCGGATGATCGATTGGAACATACAATCCCGGTCGGCAGCCTGTCAGGCTTGCAACCGGCCGTTTGCGGACCGGCAGCCTTTCCATACGCTGCTGTTCGACCAGAAATCCGCCTACCAACGGCTGGATGTCTGCGAGCCGTGCTGGACAGCGCAGTTCAGCCAGGGCGCCAGCGACCGCAAGGGCTTCGTCTCCCATTGGCAAAGCGAGTTCGCCGCCCCGCCGCCGGCCCCGCCCGAACCGATCCAGAAGGAGACCGCCGAAACCCTGCTGCGCAAGCTCGTCGCGTTGAACGATCCGAATTACGCCGCCGCCGGCTATGTCCTGGCCGTCATGCTCGAACGCAAACGCGTCTTCAAAGCCAAAGGCCAGATCCAACCGGACAACCGCCGCCACTTGATTTACGAACACGCCCGCACCGGCGAGGTCTTCACCGTCCCCGATCCCGAGTTGCGCCTCAGCCAGCTCGACGCCGTCCAACGCGATGTCGCGCGGCTCCTCGAACACGGATTGAATCCGCCGCTGGCCGCCGTCCCGCCACCCGGCGCCGCAACTGACATCGGCACCAAGCCCACGCCCGCCGCGCCTGAGGATTCCGGCCCATCCTCCCCCACCACTCCGGCCCCTGACGCGCCTCCATCCCTCCAGCCTCCCGCGGGCTGATTCCCATGGACCGCGAACCGCTTTGTGACCGACTTACGTGAGCTGCAGGACCGATTGGGATACGGGTTTGGCAATGTCGCCCTGCTGCGCCTGGCCCTGACGCATCCGTCGGTCGCCCGCGAGGAGGGCGTCCACCTCCAGCACAACCAGCGCCTGGAGTTCCTCGGCGACGCCGTGCTGCAATTGGCCCTGACCCGGGAGTTATACGAAAAATTCCCCGACGTCGCCGAGGGCCCGTTGACCAAGGCGCGCGCCCGGATGGTCAACCGCCGGGCACTGGCCGAGCAAGGTCGCCGGCTCGAACTGGGCCGGGACCTGATCCTGAGCCGGGGCGAGGAGTTGAACGGCGGGCGGCAGCGGCCCTCGACGCTGGCGGATGCATTCGAGGCGTTGGTGGGCGCGATCTTCCTGGACGGCGGGTTCGACCTCGCCCGGGAATTCGTGTTGCGCCAGTTCCACCCGGTCTTCGGCGAACTCGAGGTGATTCCCAACCTGGACAATCCCAAGGGCGAATTGCAGGAACTGCTTCAGGCGCGGTCGGTGGAGGCGCCGCGCTACGTGCTGGCGTCGGTCAGCGGCCCGGATCACGATCGCGAGTTCGAGTGCGTGGTGAAGCATGGAGGCGTCGAGCTTGGCCGCGGCCGGGGCAAGAGCAAAAAGGACGCCGAGAGCCAGGCCGCCCGCGCCGCCTTGCAGGCCCTGCGGCAGCCCGCTGCCGGGACTTCGCTTGCCTCAGATTAGGCGGCCATCCGACAGGATCAGTGGCGGTCCACCGAACGGGAGTTGCAGCGCCAGGAGGCAGCCGCCATCGCCGTCCACCTGAAGCACTTTCGGATCGAGCGACCGCGACAATGGGGCGCCTGCTGGGTGGCGCTGACGGTGTGGAATTCATTGAAGTTATCGGAGTTTTGGAGCCGCCGTTTGCCGCCCAGCCGGGAGGGAAGGCCAGTTGCTCGACTGAAGAGGTGCCCTGCCCAGGTCCGACTTGTAGTGAATACTTTCGCCAGCGATGCCCCGAAAATCAGGGGTCTCTGCAAAAACTATGGGCGAGTTGCGAAAGTTAGGCGAGTCTCGGCCTGATTCTCCGGCTCGCCGCTCCGCCGCAATTTGAGTTTCACTCTGGTGCCCCCGAGACGTGGCATCCCGCTAATCGCTGGCCTTGCCAGCGTCCTTGAGTTCCTTGGCCTTCTTGCTTTCGGCGATCACCTTCTGCTCGAGCTCACGCGGCAGCTCCTCGTAATGGCTGAATTCCTCGACATGAATCCCGCGCCCGCCGGTCAGCGACCGTAGCGTGGTCGAGTAGTGATAAATCTCCATCGCCGGCACCTGCGCCTTGACCACTTGCATGCTACCGTCAGCGTCCATGCCCAGGATTTTGCCACGCCGGCTGGACAGGTCGCCCATGACTTTGCCCATGAACTCGTCGGGCACGCGGATTTCGAGGTTGTAGATCGGTTCGAGCAGGCACGGCCGCGCCTTCAGGAACGCTTCCTTGAACCCCATGTAACCGGCGATCTGAAAGGCGATGTCCTTCGAGTCCACCGGGTGCATTTTGCCGTCGTAGAAATCAATCTTCACGTCCACCACCCGGTAGCCGGCCACAATCCCTTCCGTGCACGCGGTGTTCACCCCTTTCTCGACCGACGGCACGAACACCCGGTCCACGTTCTGGCCGCTCAGCGACTGGGTGAACTCGATGCCGGTATCGCGCGGTTTAGGCTCGATGCGCATCCAGACCTCGGCGAACTGGCCGGCGCCGCCCGTCTGCTTCTTGTGCCGGTATTTGGAGTCGGACTTGGTCTTGATCGTCTCGCGAAAATGGATGCGCGGGGGCACCAGCTCGATCTCGACCTTGTAGCGCCGCTTCAATCGACCGGTGACCACCTGCAAATGCAGCTCGCCCTGCGCCGAAATCACCGTCTGGTGCAGCTCCGAATCCACGTGAAACAGGAAGGTCGGGTCCTCCTCGTGCAGCGCCGCCAGTCCCTCGGCGATCTTTTCCTCGTCGCCTTTGGAGTGCAGCTTGAGCGCGGCGTGGATGTTCGGCTTCGGATACACCACCTTGGGCAGGGACACGATCCGTTTGGGGCTGCACAGGGTATCGCCGGTGTGGGTGTCCTTCAGCTTGACCACCGCGCCAAGATCCCCGGCATTGAGCCGATTGACGCCGGTCCGCGTCTTGCCATTGAGGATGAACATCTGGCCGATCCGCTCGGTGACATTACGCGAGCTGTTGTAAAGGTCGTTGCCGATCTCGACCGAGCCGGAATAGACCCGGAAGAACGACAGGTCGCCCACTTGCGCCTCGCTGATGGTTTTGAAGATGTAAAGCACCGGGTCGGGATTGGTCAGCGCCACGTCCACCTCCTTGCCGTTGGCATCCAGGGCTCCCACCTTGTGTCGGTCCACCGGCGAGGATCCGTACTTGGCGATGAAATCCATCAGGCGCGCCACGCCCACATTCGATTCGGCGGCGGTGCAGAACAACGGGATCAACGACTGCTTCTGGACGGCGGCGTGGATGCCCCCGCGCATCTCCTCCTCGGAGAGGCCGCCTTGATCGAAGAATTTCTCGAGCAACGAATCGTCGGACTCGGCGATATGCTCGATGAGCTGCGCGTGATGCTGGTTGACCCGCTCCTTCCATTCGCCGGCGGCGGGCACTTCGTCGTATTTGCCGCTGCGATCCGTCTTGTAGGTCGTCACCTCGCTGCGGAGCACGTCCAGAATCTGGCTGAATCCCGGGCCGGGATTGATCGGTTCGGTCATCGGGAAGACTCGCTCCCCGAACCGCTGGCGCAGCTTCTCCAGGATGGCTTCGAAGTGGACTTCCTCCTTGTCCAGGTCGTTGACCACCAGAATTTTCGGGATGCCGTACCGCGTCGCGTAGTCCCAGACCTGTTCGGTGCCGATCAGGACCCCGTGCAGGGCGTGCACCACCACGACCGCAAAGTCGCCGACCCGGAGCGCCCCCAGTCCCTCGCTGATGAAGTCCAGGTAGCCCGGGGTGTCGATGAGGTTGAATTTCTTCTCCCGCCACTCGGCGTGCAGCAGCGAGGCGTGGATCGAGATTTGGCGTTCCTGTTCGCCCGCGTGGTAATCGGACACGGTGGTGCCGGCGGCCACGCTGCCCATGCGGTTGATCACCCCGGCGCATGCCAGCATCGCCTCGCTCAGCGTGGTCTTGCCCGACGAGGCGTGGCCGACGATGGCAAAATTTCGAATCTCCGCGGCTTGATAGGTTTTCATGGGTTCGTTCGCGTGTGCTCCGTTATGGCAAAGCCCCAATTGAAATGCAACCCCCTGCGAGGCGCGCCTCGCTCACTTCTTCCGGCAAACCTGCAGACCGTCGGCGACGGACACCAACACCGATTGGACTCGCGGATCGCGGCTCAGTTTGCGATTCAACCGGTCGATGGCGCGCCCGGCGGGGTCGCGGAGGGGCCCCCGTCCCAGGCGTCCGCCCCAGAGCATGTTGTCGAACACCATCACGCCGTTGCGTCGCACGTGGGGCAGGACCAGTTCGTAGTAGGTGTCGTATTCGGTCTTCTGGGCGTCGATGAACGCGAAGTCAAACCGCGCGCCCCGGCCCAGCTTTTGCAGGGCCGGGATGGCCGGTCCCAGACGCAGCTCGATGCGGTTGGCCACGCCGGCCCTGGCCCAGTATTGGCGGGCCACCTGCGTCCATTCCGGGCTTTGGTCCAGGCACAGTAAACGTCCGCCGGGTCGGAGGCCGCGGGCGATGCAGATCGAACTATACCCGGTGAACGTGCCGACTTCGAGGGCCGCGCGCACCTCGAGCGCGGCTACCAGCAGGGTCAGCAGGCTGCCCTGGTCGGGACTGATCTGCATCTTGCTCACCTGGCGGCCCAGGGCCGCTGTCTCGCGTTGCAAGGCCTGCAGGACCGGATCCCGGGCGCCGGTGCGTTGCTGGCAGAGATAGCGATAGAGGCGGGAATCCAGTGGAAGATATTTCAGGCGCATGGCTGGCTTAACGTTCCGGCGCGCATCATAAGGGAATTTGTCCGTCTGCCAAGGGCGAATCGGGGGGGAGCGGGATAGGGGTTGCGGAATCCCGGCGGTGGTGGGGTTGGCGGTTCGTGGAAAGGCCCTTGTTCCATCCGGACCTGCTCACGGCTCATGAACCGGGTAGGGCGGCGCTGCCGCGCCGCCGGGCCGAGCGGCAGCTCGGCCCTACCGTGCACCGGTTTCCTGGGAAGGAATTAGCTCTTGAAAACACCCGCCGGTTCAGGCGAAATGCCGTCGCTCAGTGCGGTCCTATGAATCTCGGCGATTTTCTAAGTCAGGAACAAATCATCGCGGATCTGCGCGCCACCAACCGCTGGGAGGCGATCGACGAACTGGTCACCCACCTGGTCGCCTGCGGCAAAATCAAGGCCGACCACCGGGACGCCATCGTCGCCGTGGTCAAGAAGCGCGAGACCTCCATGAGCACCGGCATCGGTTTTGGCATCGGCATCCCCCACGCCTCGACCGACCTGGTCGAAGACGTCACGGGCGCGCTGGGCCGGTCCCGGCAAGGCGTCAACTTCGACGCCCTCGATAATCAACCGGTCTCGCTGGTCCTGCTGTTCCTGGTCCCGCAAGGCCAATTCCAGCGCCACCTGCACACCTTGGCCAATATCGCCAAGCTTTTTCACAACCGAGAATTCCGCCAGGGCCTCGAAGAGGCCCCCGATGCCTCGGCCATCCTCCGCATCATCAACGACCAGTCCGGACCGAAATAGCCGGCCCACCCGGCCGTGGGTCTTGCCTGGCCTCCCGCGCGGCGACCGCGCCGATCACTGATTCCCCGTGCTGCCTCATCGTTTGCTCGAACAACGCCTCCACCAGGCCGTTGTCTGCGTCCTCCCGGAGGCCGACACCACGACGGTCCAGGTTCGCCCCTGCTCGAATCCGAAGTTCGGGGATTACCAGTGCGCCGCGCTCATCGCCCTGGCCAAGCATCACCAGAGCGATCCCAGGAAACTGGCGCACGAGGTCGTCGCCCGCCTCCAAATCCCGCCCTGGATCGAACCGGTCGAGATCGCGGGCCCCGGTTTCCTGAACTTTCGGCTCAAGCAGGCCCTCCTGGGCGAGACATTTCAGCAGGCGTTGGCCGGCGAGCACCTTTTTTTCGAGCCGGTCGAGCCGCCGCACCAGAAGACGGTGGTCCTGGACTT
>JAGWYX010000230.1 GCA_018969165.1 Verrucomicrobiota bacterium | reverse complement strand
GGGCGCCGTCCCGAGATTGGTGACACTCCCTGGAATCAGGACATTCGTCAGGCCGGAGCCGCTGAAAGCATAATCCTCAATGGTGACAACGCTCTCGGGAATCGTGACGTTCTCCAGGTTGGGATTACCAATCGCATCGGCATCGATCGCGGTGACGCCTCTGGGGATCGCGTAGGACGGTGCCGCGGCGCCGCCGGGGTATTGGATGAGCGTGGTCTCGGCTTTGTCGAACAGCACGCCATTCACGCTGGTGTAGGACAGATTGGCGGCATCGACGGCAATCGCCTCCAGATTGCCGTCGCCGGCGAAGGGCACCTCGCCGATTTCGCTGACGCTGGCGGGAATCCTGACACTGGTCAACGCCGGGCAGTTTTCGAATGCGCCGTAGCCAATCCTGGTGAGATGGGTCCCCAGCGCGACGCTGGCCAGGTTCCAGCAGCCGTTGAAGGCATCTGCGCCGACCGTGAGCACACTGTCCGGAATGGTCAGACTGGTCATCGTAGCATACGCGAACGCGAAGTCGCCAATGTCAGTCACTCGGAGGCCGTTGATCGTGCTGGGGATGGTTAGCACATCATTGGTGCCGGTGTATCCGGTGATGGTGATGGTGCCGTTGTTGGTCGAACAAACAAACTGGTCGGCGCCCGGGCTCCCGCCGCCGCTGCCCGTAGGGACGCTCGCCGATAGAAACGCGCCATAGACCTCGCCGCTCGTAAAACCAGCGATACGGCCGTTGGTGACGGCGAGGGTTCCCAAGGAAGCAGCGACGGCGTAGCGGTTGCCATCAAACAGCAGGCCGTTGAGCGGGAAGAATGGCGTGATCGTGCCCTGGGCGGTGAACACCGTAAACTCGGAGCCAGCGGCCACGCCGGAGGTGTCGAAGAACTGGTAATAGATGTTCGAGTTGGTCGCGTTGATTGAAAGGTCGCTGTTGTAATAGGTCTCGCGCCAAGCCAGTAAATAATGGGAACCGTCAAAAGCCAGGGCCGGGAAGATCGCGCTGCCGGCGTCCGTGACCAGGTTCAACTCACTCCCGGGCAGATCGCCGGTTGGGGAGACCAGCCGGCCGTAAAGGTCCCAATCCGTGACGGTGCCGGTGGTGCCAAGCGGGTCCCAAGGCCACACGGCGAGATAATTGCTTCCATCAAACGCTACCGCAACCGGGTTGTGGTCCCCCGAGGCCGTCTGGCTGATTTGGAATGGCGTTCCCGGGACCCCGCTGCGCGAGACGAGTTCAGCATAAGCGTCGTTTCCGCCATTACCATAGTTGCCTTGCCAGACGACCAGATAATTCGTCCTCCCAAAGGCTACGGCTGCCCCCTGTCCATTCCCTTGCTGACTGCTGATCAGGAACTCCGGGCCGGACAAGCCTCCGGAAGGAGTGATCAACTGCCCGTAGAGGTTCCGGTCGTTGTTGTCCTGCCAGACCGCCAGGAAATTGGTCCCGTCGGCAGCCAAGGCCGTCACGGATTGAAAGCCATACGAGCCGGGGGCGGAAAGCAGAGTGAATTTTGGACCGGCCTTGGTGCCGTCTCTGGAAATAAATTGCCCAAACATATCGACGCCCGAGGTGATGGAATGGTCCGACCAAGCCACCAGGTAATGGTTTTGCGCAAAGGCCACCGCCGCCAACGTGGGAAAAGCCACATTGCTTCCGATGCTGATCGGTGAACCGACCAACGCCCCGTCGGAGGAGAACAACTGGCCCACCAAATCCGTCCCGGCAGCCAGGATGACAAAATAGTTTGTGCCGTCGAACGCGAGGCCGTCGCTGATTTCGACCGCGGCGGGATTGGTGGCAATGGGGAAGACGTTCTGGATGGCGGGGCCAACCTGGCCAGATTGAAGAATCGTGCCGTTGTCGCCGACAGCTACAAAGGTGCCATCGCCGTATGTGACACGATAGAGTGCCGAACCGTCGCCATAGCTGCGAAGCGTCCAATGGATGCCGTCGGGTGAAGTGTCAATCGTTTGGTGATAACCGCCGGCACTGCCGACGGCGACAAAGGTGCCGTTGGCATAGGTAACACCGCTTAATTCATTGGGTGCGCCGGAATCCTGGCTGGTCCAAGCGGTCCCATTGGGCGACGTGAAGATGACGCCTCCGCCGTTTATTATATCGCCCCCGGAGGTCACAAAGATTCCGTTGCCGTAGGTAACGCCGGGAAAGTCATCCGAGGACGTAAAACTGTGGTCTGTCCAAACCACACCGTCCGGCGAAGTCAGAATAGCCCCTCTTGGCCCGTTTGGTCCCGTCACCACAAAAGTGCCATTCCCATAAGTCACCGCCGCAAGCCGGTTGGTCCAGCCGGATGCCCGACTGACCCAGTTGGTTCCGTTGGTAGAAGTCAGAATGGTGCCGGAATCTCCCACCACCACGAAACGCGCGTTGGCGTAAATCATGCGGGTGAGGTTGTTTGTGGTCCCGGCATTTTGCCTGACCCAGGAGCGCAGATCGGTTGAGGTGAGAATGGTGCCACCGAATCCGGAAATCACCCATTTGCTCCCGTCGAACGCGGTGCCCGCCAGGGCGTTGGTGGTTTCGGAATTCTGCACCGTCCAATTTGCGCCATCGCCGGATGTCAGAATCTCGCCGCCGGAACTCACCGCCACGAAATTGCCATCGGCGTAGGCCACGTCAAAAAGGCTGTTAGTGCTTCCGGAGTTTCGACTGGTCCAGGAGTCAAGCGGGTCGCCGTGGGCGGGCAGGGTTATCGCGCGAAGGCCGGCCACGAATGCCAGCGTGACGAACAGTTTGCCGATTCGGGGTTTCATGCATCGCTCCTTGAGGATGAGGCGTTCGTTATACATAACGCCAAAAGTCGCCGCACCCGTTCAGGGGACCGGGCCTACCAAACCCCGCAGGCCGCATGCCCACATGCGGTGGGGCTTCTGACGCCACGTATAGAAGCGCCCCGCGCGTCGGCGCGGAGAATGGTTTGGGAGAAGGCGCCCGCGTGTGGCATGGGCTGATGGATTCTTGGGCCGCTCGAATTCTGCGCGTCTCACGCGCGGTTGGGATCTCGCGGCTTGGCCTATTGGGTCGGTCTCGCATCTGCGGTGGCTTCCTTCTGAAATTCGACCACGTCGCCGGTGATCACGAGCTTGGGGACAGAAAACAATAGCAACCAGGTGGTGGACCGGTCCTCGACGGTGTTGATCAACGCGATGGATTTGCCGTTTACCGGCTGGCCCACGTTGCGGTACAAGTCCGTCCGGGCCGCGGCGCTGCTCGGGGCGGCCAACGGAATGAGGCCGAGCAGAAAGCGGAAGCCATAGCTACGGCCCACCGCCCCGGCTTTGATCATTTTGTAGTTGGCATGAGTGATATCGACCTGGGTTTGGGTCGAGGGCATTTTATTTTCGATCCGGGAACTCGCGCAGCCGCCGTCCAGGAGCAGGGCGGCGCAGAGACCTGCGAGGAACGGGATGGATGATCTTTGATTCATAGGGTTTACTGGACATCCCACAGCGCAAGCGAAGGCGAAGCAGTGCCGGCGTGGTTGTCGAGGTAGGTATTGCAGGTGGGCGGCGAGGAGGGGTCCCAATTCGGGGCGTACAGGTCCCATTGGCCGTTGCCCTCGGCCGAGTTGTGGGCGAAGAGGGTGCCGCAACTGCTCCCGACTATGATTCCCCATGGGGCATTGCTGGTGGCTTGATTGTAAGTGACAATGCTGTCGGGTGAGTCTCCGATTCCAATGCCGCTACCACCCCCCTGCTGGCCATTATTATCCGCTTCGTTGTGGTCCACGGTGCAATTCGGGGAACTCGCCACGTAGATGCCGGTTTGATTGCTATCGCACGTGTTGTAATCCAGCACGCATTTGGGGGACTGCCACAAAAAGATGCCTTGCACGGCATTGTCCATGCGGTTGTGGTGAATGTGATGTTGGGTATTGGGACCCGCCGGCGACCAGCCGTTGAGGAATATGCCACTATTCGGGTTGCCACCCGAATGCAGCGTGTTGTGATCGATTTCGCAGTCGGTCGACCCTGACAGGACGATGAAATCATCGCCAACGGCGCAGTTGATCGCACTGTTGTCGTGGACATGGATGTCCGAGGACATCGACACGCCAACGCCTTCCTGGGGAACGGCGCCGAAAAGGGTGTTTCGTGCGACCTCAACGCCGGAAGACGAGTCGATTTCGATGGCTGCTCCGTAGGGACCGGACAAGTTGCCGATTTGATTATCGGTTATTCTCACACCGTGCGAAGTTGACAGGGCGCGGATTCCGTCAGTGGCGTTCGAAATCGCAAAACCCTGGACACTGACGTCGTCCGCCTGGATGTAGATGCCGACATTCCACACGGAGGCGCCGAGACCGACGACTTTGACCGAGCCAGGAGGCCCCACCGCCCGGAGTGTGAGACCGGGTTTGCTGGGGTCGATAGAGACGTTGGCGTACGTCCCCGGCAGGACGATGATGGTGTCGCCGGGCGTCGCGGCGTCCACCGCCTGTTGGATGGTGAGGATTGAGCCGGACGGGACGGTGATTTCTTTGGCCAGGAGGTTGGCCGCGGGCAGCCCGAGGGCGAGGCAGAGCGGGCCGACACCGCCAAGCAGCGTTCTAAGGTTTCGGCTTGGTGTATTCATGCGTTTTTCGCTGAGTTTGGTTAAGACGCATCCGAAACCGAGCGGGAGGAGAGGGCGACCGCCGCCGTTCGGCTTCCTGCGTCGAATGCCGTTTGTTTCTTTGTTTTGTGGAAACTGTGGGTCTATAGAGATAATCGCTGCCGGCCAGCGGATCTTTCACGGAAAATGGAAAAAATTTTGTCGGGCAGGTCAAAAGTCGGAAAGATTCGGGTTTGCGGCGCGATAATATGGTCAGAGATTATGGCGGCCAGAGCGTCGGATTATGCCTTCATTTCCTGACCCAGCGGTGCCCACGCGGCACAGTTTGCTGAGCCGGCTCCGGCATTGGGACGAGAGCGAGAGCTGGCAGACCTTCTTCGACACCTACTGGCGCCTGATCTACAGCACCGCGCGCAAAGCCGGTTTGGGGGATGCTGATGCCCAGGACGTGGTGCAGGAAACCATCCTCGCGGTGGCCAAGACGATGCCCGGGTTCAAGTACGATCCGAAGGTCTGCTCGTTCAAGGGCTGGCTGCTGCTCTTGACGCGTCGCCGCATCAGCGACCATCTCCGCCAGCGCCAGCGCCGACTCGGGGGCGGCCAGTTTCAAGAGCGGGTGGGCACCTCCGTGTTGGAGGATCTCCCGGATGCGGGCGCCGTTTCGCTGGACGAGGTTTGGGAGCAGGCGTGGCAGAAGAATCTGATGGAGGCGGCGGTGGCCCGGGTGAAGGGCCGGGTCCGGGCCCGGCAGTATCAGATTTTCGATCTGTATGTGATCAAACAATGGCGGGCGGCGGAGGTGGCGCGCGTGTTGCACGTGAATGTCGCGCAGGTGTATTTGGCGGCGCACCGGGTGGGCCGGATGATCAAGGCCGAGGTCAAGAAGCTGGAGACGCGCAAGGTCTAGCCAGGCTCTCAGACCGGATAAACCACGAATAAACACCGAGGGGCACAAATGGGAGGACCGCGGATGCCGCGGATGCCACGGATGGAAGGGCTCTTTAATCCGCGCCATCCGTGCCATCCGTGGTCAGGTCGGTTTGCCTTCCGCGGTTCTGGAGCCGGTCGCAGCGCCGGCCTGAGGAGTGCGGGTCTGCGACCCGCAGCAGTGGTGACACGGAGCGGGCCCCGAAATGTCCCCGATCACCCCAGCCAGGCGAGTGTGCGGCGGCTCACAGAGCCGCGCTCCGGGCCAAAATGAGAACCGCCGGAATTGTCTTGTGCTTCAAAAGGCTTGATGGCAGGATAAGCGAACCTAAAGCCTATGAGCGTGCCGTCGTCAACGCCCGCACGGCAGATCCAGGAGACGCCCGGGCCACACGCCGAGGGCCTGCCGCACATTCCGGACCATCGGCTGCTGCGCCGGATCGGTGCGGGCAGCTACGGCAGCGTGTGGCTGGCCCAGACCATCATGGGCGCCTATCGGGCGGTGAAAGTCGTGCACCGCGGTGATTTCGAGGACGATCGCCCGTTCGAGCGCGAATTCCGGGGCATCCAGAAGTTCGAGCCTATTTCCCGGCAGCATGACAGCCAGGTGGACATCCTGCATGTCGGCCGGACCGCCGACGGCTTCTATTACGTGATGGAAGTGGCCGACGATGAACGCTCCGGTCAACGGATTGACCCGGCGCACTACACCCCGCGCACGCTGGCGAGCGAGTTGAAACAGCGCGGGCGGTTGCCATTCGCCGACTGTGTGCAGATTGGTTTGGCCCTGACCACGGCGCTGGGGCACCTGCACAAGCACCGGCTCATCCATCGCGACATCAAGCCCGCCAACGTCATCTTCGTCAATGGCGTGCCGAAGCTCGCCGACATTGGCCTGGTCACCGAGGCGACCGCCACCCGTTCCTTTGTCGGAACGGAAGGCTTCATTCCCCCGGAGGGACCGGGTACCGCGCAGGCCGACATTTATAGTTTGGGCAAGGTGCTTTACGAAATGGCGACCGGGCGGGAT